>JAKALG010000033.1 GCA_021813235.1 bacterium | reverse complement strand
AGTGAAATAACAAAACAATATTGGACGAAAGAAGATTGGGAAAATCTTGAGAAAGTTGAATCAGTAGGGGATTTATACATTATTGCTCAAAGCATAATATCTAGAATGCCGAAACCATTTGTGCAAGTTTGCGGACCGATAGCTACGGGAGGCCTCGGTTCGATTGAGGCAAATTTGAACGCTTTTAATGAAACGATAAAAAAATTACAAAACGAAGGCCTGACCGTTTTTGATCAGATGCCTTTTGAAGAGCCAATGCAAAAGTTAAAAACAAAAATAGCCTCAAAAGGAGAGTATTTAAGCGATATTTTAACTGGTTTTTATTATCCAATATTTAAATCCGGAATGATCTCAGCCTTTTATTTCATGCCTAATTGGCGAACTTCTTTTGGAGCAAAATGTGAGCACGAAAAAGCAAAAGAGCTCGGTATAAAAATAGTTTACTTATAAAATATTTTCTTAACCTATCATATATGATATATTAAGGAAATTAACTTTTTATTTTCTCCAAAATTTTTGGGATTTTTTTGAAATCCTCTATTAGAGTTTCTCGCATACCGCCATTATAAAGCGCAGCAGCTGGGTGATAAAGAGGAAGGAAATGTTTTGTATTTATATGATTAAATTTTTTTATTAAAAGCTTGCCATGAACGTCAGAAATTTTTTCAACAGGGAAGAAATCATTCATAGAATGTCTGCCTAAAAACACTATCAATTTTGGATTTATAAAATTAAGTTCTTCTATGAGCCATTCTCTGCAAGCATCTTTTTCTTCTGGAAGTGGGTCGCGATTGTTCGGTGGGCGGTATTTCACAATGTTGGTGATATAGATTTCTTCGCGCTTCATCTTTATGGTTTCAAGCATCTCCACTAAGAATTTTCCCGCAGCCCCTACGAAAGGCCGGCCTTGTTCGTCTTCGCTTTTTCCTGGAGCTTCGCCTATAAAAACAATCTCTGATGCAGGATTTCCATCTCCAGGGACGGGTTGGGTGGCTTCCTTTTTCAATTCACATTCACAATCCTGAAACCACTTTTCATGTATTTTTTTGAGCTCTTCATTTTTATCCATAGTTTAAGAAATTTTTTCTGCAATTTCTTTCTTCAATTTAGCAACGAGTTCTTCTTTTGAAATTTGACCAAGTTGTCCTTTGTCGCGAGATTCTAAAGTGACTTTATCGGCTTCTATTTCTTTATCACCGATAACTATCCAGTATGGAATTTTATTATTTTTAGCATCACGAACCTTTCCTCCAAGATTTGCTTCTTCATCATCTAATTGTGCACGAATGCCATTCTCTTTTAATAATTCATAAACTTTTTTAGCATATTCATTGTGATTTATTCTGACAGGAATAACTTTCACTTGAAGAGGAGAGAGCCAAAGAGGGAAGATACCAGCATAGTGTTCAATAAGAACTCCCATAAATCTTTCAAAAGATCCAAATATTGCAACATGTAAAACGACAACACGATGTTTTTTGCCATCTTCCCCTATATAATCCATTTCAAAATTGTTTGGTTGGTTAAAATCAAGCTGCACTGTGGTCAATTGCCACTCTCTTCCTATTGAATCTTTTACTTTTATATCAATTTTAGGTCCATAAAAAGCAGCTTCTCCTTCCTCTACGCTGTACTTAAGGCCCATTTTTTTTGCAGAATTTACTAATATTTTTTCAGCTTTTTCCCATACTTCATCACTTCCAAAATATTTTTCTTTATTTTTTATATCTCGAGTAGAGACTTCAACTTTGTAATCATCAAAACCAAATATTTTATAAACTTTTTGCATTAATCCAAAAATCATTTCAATCTCTGATTCAATTTGGTCGGCTCTTATGAAATGGTGAGTATCATCTTGAGTCAAATTCTTAACACGTAAAAGCCCAGAAAGTTCTCCGCTTTTTTCGTTACGATAAACTGTCGTATTCTCTGCAATACGTAAAGGTAGATCACGATAACTATGTGGTTCTGCATTATATATTTCAAAATGATGAGGGCAATTCATGGCTTTCATCACAAATTCCTCCCCATTCTCATCTGTCATCGTTGGCATCATGGCATCATATTTACCCATATGTCCACTACGTATATAAAGCTCTTTTTTTGCTATATGTGGAATTGTAACGAAAGAATAACCTAAATCTTCTTTTTCTTTTCGAATAAAATTCTCTAATTGAGTTCTAATTATATTGCCCTTTGGTAGATACATTGGTAACCCTTTCCCGACTAATTCAGAGACTGTAAACAAACCCATTTCCTTCCCAATTTTCTTATGGTCTCTCTTTAATGCTTCTTCTCTTTGTAATAAATATTTTTCTAATTCTTCTTTCGTTTCAAATGCCAAGCCGTAGATACGAGTGAGCATTTTATTTTTTTCATCTCCACGCCAATATGCTCCAGCGACGCGGTCTAGTTTAAACGAATCAGCTTTTATTTCTTTACTTGGGTTTTCTAAATGTCCGCCTCGGCATAAATCAACAAAACTACCACATTTATAGAAAGTTATTTTTTCACCCTTTCCGACAATCTCATCAATAAGTTCTTTTTTGTATTCATTCTTTACAAAGTATTCTTTTGCTTCTTTTTCCGTCTTTTCTTCATGTGAAAATTCCTTCCAAGATTTCAAAATTTCCTTCATTTTCTTCTCTATTTTTGGTAAGTCCTTATCAGAGATAGGAGATGAAAACTCAAAATCGTAATAAAAACCATCTTCTATTGAAGGCCCTATAGTGTTTTTAGTATCAGGATACATTTCTAAAACAGCAGCTGCCAGAAGGTGAGCTAAGGAATGCCTTAAATTATGCAAAGTATCAGTTGTTTCCATAATACTTATATTATCATATTTGAGAGGATTTTTGCTAGTTTGTTTTGCATTTTGTATTTAATATGCTACTATAGGATACATTATGGTAGTACGAATGAGACATACAAAATCGCATACAAGAAACCGACGTTCTCATCATGCATTGATGAGCACAGGTCTTACTAAGTGTGCAAATTGTGGCAATTTTAAAAAGCGTCACACTGTTTGTGCATCTTGTGGATTTTATCGCGGAATGAAGGTATTAGATTTGGTCAAAAAAATAGAAAAGAAACAAAAGAAAGAAAAAGCAAAGAAGGCAGAGGCAAAATAAATTAGGCTCTAGACCCTAGGCAATTAGTTTTTAACTAAAGCCTAAAATCTGAAGCTTAGCGTCAAATATTATGGCAAATAGGCACCTTTCAAGATCAATAGTTCTCCAAACGCTTTTCGAGTGGGATTTTATGACGACAAACGAGCAAGGCGTTGTTTGGGATGACAAAAAAACTAAAGAAGCTCTCAATAGAAATTTAAAAGAATTTGCTCCTGGCCTCGAGGACGATGTTTTCGTTTTGTCCCTAGTAGAACAAGTTTTGAAAAAATCTTCGGTTATTGATGAAATAATTAAAAAGGCTGCACCAGATTGGCCACTAGAAAAAATTTCTGTTGTAGATAGAAATATTTTGAGGATTGGTTTAACAGAGCTTCTTTTTGGTGATAGAAAAGAAGTACCTCCTAAGGTCGCTATAAATGAAGCGATAGAATTAGCAAAAACTTTCGGTGGAGAAAATTCTGGTAAATTTGTAAATGGTGTATTGGGTGCTGTGTACAAGGAAATAGGTGAACCAGGAAAAGAACAAATAAGTAAAAAGAAAAAAATAGAAGAGCCCGTAGATATTACTAAATTACCTGTGGAAAAACTGGGCGGAGCTCTGGTTTATGCAAAAAAAGGGAATGAAGTTTTATTTGCTTTAGTACATGATGTCTTTGGTTATTGGACTTTATCTAAAGGTAAAATCGGTGACAGCCCAGAGATTGAGAATGAAACAATGGAAGAAGGGACCGTCAGAGAGATAAAAGAAGAAATTGGTTTGGATATTACGATAAAAGAAAAGATTGGAGAAAATGAATATGTTGCTTCTCATCCAGAAAAAGGAAAAACCTTGAAGAGAGTGACTTATTTTTTAGCAGAAAGTGCATATCAAGAATTAAAACTTGGAAATTCTGGTGGGCTAGATAATGCTCGTTGGTTTCAATTGAAAGAGTTACCTGAACTCCGTATTTACAATGATATTATCCCACTTATTTCAAAAGCGATCGAAATTATTAGCAAAAAATAATTTTAATTATTTATGATTCAGTTTTCAGATTTTGAGAAGAAAACAAAAATAGTTTTTAAAAATAAAGATTTGTTAAAGCAAGCTTTTATTCATCGTTCCTATATTAATGAAAATACAGGGTCTCTCATTTCACACAACGAAAGGTTGGAATTTTTAGGAGATGCTGTGCTTGAACTGATTGTGACTGATTTCCTCTATAAAAAATATCCAAATTATACAGAAGGAGAATTGACAGCCATCCGTTCAGCTCTTGTAAACGCAATTATTATTTCAGAAGTAGCTTTAAAGGAAGGCATGAATGACTTTTTACTTTTATCTAAAGGTGAAGCCAAGGATAATGGTAAGGCTAGACAATATATTTTGGCCAATACATATGAAGCATATGTAGGAGCTCTATATCTAGATAGGGGGTATGATGTTGTAGATAAATTTGTAAAAACAACGCTTTTGCCTCACACAGAAGAAATTGTTTCTAAAAAGTTGTGGCGTGACGCAAAAAGTTTAGTACAAGAAAAAGCCCAAGAATTTGTTCAAGTTACACCTTTATATAAAGTTTTACATGAGGGAGGTCCTGACCATGACAAACATTTTACGGTTGGTATTTATTTTGGACCTAATTTAATAGCTGAAGGAAAAGGTAAATCAAAACAAGAAGCTGAACAAAAGGCAGCAGAAACGGCATTAAAAATAAAAAATTGGATGGAATAATACCTGTCCCGTTAAAAATTCAACATATGATACAAATTATGAAAAATATTATTAATAAAATTTTTTAATGGGATGCGACTCCAGAATCTTGAAATAAATGGCTTTAAATCTTTTTCTAAAAAAACAACTTTGGAATTTCAAAATTCCATTATTTCCATAGTGGGGCCAAATGGTTCTGGTAAATCAAACGTGGTAGAAGCTCTGCGTTTCGTTTTAGGAGAACAATCAATAAAATCAATGCGAGGAAGTTCTGGTGGAGACTTGATTTTCAAAGGCTCAAAAACCTTGCCGAAAAGTTCTCGCGCCTCTGTCACAATATATTTTGATAATTCGGATAAGGTTTTTAAACTCTTTCAAGAGGGAAAGGAAAACATTAATTTAAATTATGATACTATCTCAATCTCTCGCGAAGTTTATCCTGACGGACTAAATAAATATATTTTAAATGGAACAGAAGTAAGATTAAAAGATATAAATAATCTTTTGGCTTCCGTAAATATTGGTTCATCTCACCACCACATCATTTCTCAAGGAGAAGCAGACAGGATATTGAATGCATCTTCAAAAGACAGAAGAGAGATGGTAGAAGATGCTCTCGGATTAAAAATATATCAATACAAAATAAAAGAAGCGGGACGCAAACTAGAAAGAACTACCAATAATATGAAGGAGGTATCACTGCTTCGCCGTGAAAATGCTCCGCATTTGAATTTCTTAAAAAAACAAGTAGATAAATTTGAAAAAGCAAAAGAAATGCAAGTATCTCTTTTGTCTTTATATAAAGAGTATTTAAAGAAAGAAAGCATTTATTTAAATAAAGAGAAGTCTAATTTATTTAACGAAAAGAGCAGAATAGAAGAAGAGCTAGAAAATGTGAAACACAAAATATCTAGCATTGATGAAGTAAATGAAAAAAAAGAGAGTGAAAAAGAAAAAGAATTGAAAATTCTTGAAGAAAAAATTCACGGTATCCGTAGTGTCAAAAATGAAATAGAGCGCAAATTGGGAAGAATGGAGGGAATGATAGAGATGGAAGAGCGTAGGAAAGAGCAAACTCCCGAGATAGTAATAAAAAATCCTGAAGAAATAAAAGCGATATTTGAAGAAATAAATTCTGAAATAGAAGGGGCGATGATAGAAGAAAATATAGCAGAAATAAAGATAATCCTTTTAAGAATAAAAGAAATTTTAAATAATGTTGACCAACATAAAAGTGTTTTGGAACATTCTTCTTCTAACTCTGAAGTGGAAGAATTGAGAAAAAATCAGCAAAAGATCTTGGGCGAGATGAGAAAGATAGAAGATGAAGAGAAAAATATTTTTGAAAAGATAGGTAATTTGAAGAGCGAAATAAATAAAGAAAATGAAGCTCTCCATCTGAAAGAGAAAGAGAAATTTAACTACAGAGTCAAACATCAAGAGCTCACTTCTTCCCTAAATTTGATATCTGTAAGGGAAGAAGGTTTAAAGAGAGAAGAGGAAACTTTTGAGAATGAGATAAAAGAAGGAGGAGCCTTGATTGGTGGTGAAATTTTATCTTACAAGAATTTTTCCGCCGAAGGCGGATCCGCCTCTGGCGGAGAGTTTATAGTAAATAGAGCAGAACAAGAGGAATTAAAGAGAAAAATAGAACGCATTAAGATAAAATTAGAAGATGTTGGTTCTAGTGGGGGGTCTGAAATCATAAAAGAATTTGAAGAAGTTTCACAGAGAGATAACTTTTTAGCAAAAGAGATGGAAGACTTGGCAAAAAGCATTGAATCACTCCATGCCTTGATGTCAGATTTGAAAGAAAAAATTGATATTGAGTTTAAAGAAGGTGTTAAAAAAATAAATGTAGAATTTACCAATTTGTTTTCTTTGATGTTTGGCGGAGGTTCTGCTCATCTTTCTCTTGTAACTGAAAATAAAAAAAGAAAAGGTGAAGAAGGAGGAGAAATAGAGGATGAAGAAGAAATAGCCTTTGAACAAGGTATTGAAATAAATGTTTCTCTACCACATAAAAAAGTAAAAGAATTAAATGCCCTTTCAGGAGGGGAAAGGTCTCTCACTTCTATCGCTCTTCTTTTCGCTATGTCACAAGTAAACCCTCCTCCATTCTTGGTTTTAGACGAGACAGATGCTGCTCTCGATGAGGCAAACTCTCGTAAATATGGAGATATGCTAGAAAAGCTTTCCAACCATTCTCAGCTTATCGTTGTCACTCACAATAGGGAGACGATGTCTCGTGCAGGAATTCTGTATGGTGTTACAGTTGGTTCCGATGGTGCTTCTAAGCTTCTTTCTGTAAAATTAGACGACGCTGTGGCTATTGCAAAATAAAATTGACTTTTTGCAAAAAAAGAGGTATTCTTTATAAGACTGAGATTAATTAATCCAGTTCTTTTTAAAACAAACCTGGGGAGGAAATAGAAATGAAGGATTCAAAAATTCTCATTGTTGAAGATGATAATTTATTCGTCCTTGTTCTTAAAAAGCTTCTTGTTAAAAAAGAAGGATTTAAGAATAAGAACGTTTTCTTAGCCAAAGATGGTGTTGAAGCCATAAAAATGGCAAAAGAAGAGAAGTTTGACTTAATTCTCATGGATGTCCAAATGGAAGAAATGGATGGTCTTGAAGCTACCGCGATAATTCGTGGAATCAACAAGCATTACCAAGAAGTACCCATCCTCATCATTACGGGATTCGCAATGAATGGGGACAAAGAAAAATGCTTAGAGTCAGGAGCCACCGATTACCTGTCTAAGCCAGTTGATAACAAGTTCCTAATCGAAACAATCAAGTTTCATTTAGAGAAGTTTTTAAAGAAATAGTTTTTATTTGAGCTGAGATGTTAAACATCTCAGCTTCTTTTATTTGAATTCTACTTTTTCTTCTATTCCTTTAATTATTTCAGCAGGCTGGAAGAAATTGTTTAGTTTCACGATGTTTTTTGTGATAGACATATTTCCATCTTTTTCTAATTTAATTTCTAAAAGCATGCCCTCCATTGTTTCCGGAGAAAAGCCTTGATCAAAAATAAAATTGCCGAGTGAATAAATAATAAATCCATCTTTATAAATTTCTGTATCTTCCACTACATGTGGATGACTACCAATAATTATTTTTGCCCCTGCATCTATAGCTTTATGTGCTAGGTACTCTTGTCTCTCACTGTGTTTTAATTTATATTCTTCTCCAAAATGGAAAGACACTATTAGATAATCAACTTGTTTTGACGCATTAGTAACTATTTCTGAAAAGCGAGGGTTGCTTGCAAGAAGAAGTCCAGCATCTTTTTC
>JAKALG010000032.1 GCA_021813235.1 bacterium | reverse complement strand
AACTCTCTGATTGTCAATAGCACCCGTACCAATTGAGATATAGGTGGTTTCGAGAAGTTTCATCGAGAACACAGAAGCGGTTTGAGTCGCTCCCCAAAGTGGCTTAAGTCCACCAGTCGTATCAGTGGCATTAACGAAAGTGTTGGTCGATTTTGTTCCAGCCAAACCATCAGCAGTCATTGTAATAATGTCGCCAATTTGAGGGCGGAAGCAGGAAAACACCTTTGTTGCCGCAACAAAGAAATTACGTGGATCAGGATCGAGACCCTTATATTTGGAATCAGTAACCACAACTTCGGGTTCGCCAACCATCCACAAACCAGTCAAACCATTTGCGGTACTTGGCACGAGAGCAGTCCAAACTTCCGATTCTCCGGCTGTAGCAGACAAAGCACTAAGCACAACCAGATTTCCGTTATCCACAGCAGAAGCGCAAACGCCGCTTCTGTTAAACGCATCGATATTCATTGCCGCAACTGCATTAGGAACCATTACATTATGAGCCATTTTAAATTATCCTCCTGTATTTAGTAAAACTATTTATTAAGAGAAGCCCAAACATTATCTGAGTCTTCAATTTTAATATTCGTCCAAGGAAAAGCGTATGTGACAACTTCTTCTCCCTTTTCTTTTGGTGCTTTGGATTTGAAATCAAAGCATAAAGCCTTTGCATAATTCTTCCAGCTATCGAGTTCCGCCAAAGAGTATTTTTCAGACTCGGTCTTCATTTCGGCAAGCGTTTCGTCTGGAACAATCACAGATTCAGAAAGTTCCTTCAAAACAGAATTAACTGCAAATTCTTTCTGACTTCTTTCGATTTCAGCAAAGCGATTTTTTAGGTCTTCGTTTTCAGACATGTAAACCTTGGAATCTTCTTCCATCTTCGCCATTTTTCTAGCCATTTTACACATTTTGGCATACATGCCCTTCATCATAACAGCAGTATTTGTCCCGTTTCCAAATTCTTCTCTGGCTTGAGCAAATACGGCCTTTTCATCTTCTGCATCATCCTCTTCCTCGGCAAACATCTCAGCAAACTTTTCTTCACTTCCAAAAACACTTGCATAGGAAAACTTGTTTTCTTCTTGTGCTTTAGGGCTTTCTTCTGATGTTTCTTCAGGTTTCGGATCAGCCGCCATATCTAGTTCACTACCCTCAACTGGCGCTTCTTGCTCGTCTTTAGTTTTTGCCATTTTTGTTGTATCCTCCTTTTCCAATCCGAGATAATTGTCTTCTACGGATGTATTTTCTTGTTCTGTTAATTGATTGTTTTCGTAGTTTTCTTCATCTGCATAATACGACAACCGCTTTGAGTCAATTGAGTTTATTTTATCTCCCAAGTCTTTCGCCCAAGTGTATCCTTGTTTTCCGCCATATAGCCCCAATGCAATCGCATCCATTTCTTTTAAATTCTTATTCTTAAAAAATTTGTTTATTTGATAAATTCTCTCTGGCGTTATTTTTTCATTTGCAATCAAATATCGCGCCATTGCTAAGGCAACAGATGAACCCTTTTTAGCTTCAAGAGCTTTGTTTGCGTTCTTTTTTATCTGAGGCGGTATGGTAAAATCAACTTCATCATATTTGGATGAAAGTTCGTATCCGTTTTTTGCTTCAGCAAATTCTTTGCTAAAAACCATTACGGCCTCTGCGTTTGGAATAGCTGATTGGATCATGTCCCCAAGTCCGGTTATGGCGTTGTAACAAAAATCAACAATCTCCAATAGTCCATTTGATGAGTTTTCTCTAGACTCGAAAATTTCAATTTCGACACTAACTCCTTTACGACCACCATCTCTTTGAAAGTATTCAATTAGATTATTCGAGTATCTACGCCAAATAAGAACATCCACACATAACATTACACGCCCGTCTTCCAACTGTTTGAAATCGAGTCGGGAATTATGTGGAACAAAACCAGCGGCCACTTCTTTTGAGTTGTGAGTTCCTAAATCAGAAAATCTTTCATCTATAACAAACACAAAAGGTTTTTGCAAGATTGTTTTTGCTGTCTTTCGAAGAGTCTCTTCTGTGACATATGTATCGTGAAGGGATTTTCCAGTAGCAAAAGCATCTACTCTCAGAAGAGAAAACTGACTCGTATCAATAGAACTGTCTTCGAGAAGATGAATATCCTCAACTGCAAATTTTAATTTATTGCTCAAATTCTTAATCACCTCCTTTTATGAAAACAGTTTGCTAATTTTCAAATAGAAAGGTATTGATTCCAATACTTCTAATAGCAATTCGGTTCTTGAAAATACAAACTCTCCTGTTACAGACTTACCTAGTAACGGAAAGTTCTTTTCTTTTAGCCATGATGCAATTACTCCATTGCATTTGAATAGTTTTTCTTGAGGAAGAGAATCCACATTGATAACATACATGTTTACTCCTTACGCCCAAGGCGGGGAAAACGCGAGTCTCATCCACGAGGGCATATTTGTAATTGCTGTTTGGAGAGCTTCAGAATCGGTATAATAGAAATACCTATAATCACTTGAATCTGGGGTAAAATCTAATCCTTCTAAATATTCACTCACTTGTCTGATGCACACATAAGTAGCCATATTATTAGCCTCCTAGCGACATGTCCCAAAGAGAAACTTGCCACCATTCAGTAAGAATAGATGCTTTATCCAAGAAAGTAGTTGCTTCTTCAATTTCGTGTTGCTGTTGCTTTAGCATATCCATCATCGCCATTTCAACTATCGGACATCCACCCTCACCCTGCTCTGCCGCAAGATTTCTAATCTCTTTTAAAGATTCTGTCGTTTCAATTTCTCGCTGAAGAAACAAGTTTGCAATATCGCCAATAGAATTGAGTGGTATGTTGAATCCTTCAATGGGAGGTATTTCAAAAACAACGCCCAGATCGGTTAGTAACTTATATATCTGAAGCGAGTGTCTCTGCTCTTCATCGTGCTGAGATTCAAACATCTTTGCCAAGTTAGACAATCCTTTTCCATGAAGAAAGTTCGCCATATATAAATATAGCGAACCGTTTGTCTTCTCGGACGATAATTGTTCAACTAAGGAGGATTTTACAATGTCGCTAATAAGTTCCATTGCTACCACCTTTCATAATTAAGTTCCAACAGCAACCCAAGCCACATTCGCAAATGTTGAAGTTGCGGCAACGGGGGTAGCGTCGATAGCGGCAGTTGGCTTCCAAGATTTGATTATAATTGAACCAGCGGCAGGGGAGCCAGCTTGATCTCCGGGAGTCACCGAAGAATACATGTGAGTCATGGATGGATCGCCAACCAGCGAAACAGTGGCCGCAACCACCGTAGCCAAACCAGTAACGATTGTATCGCTGGCACTTCCAATTGTGGCAATACCACGAGCAATTTTGTATCCGCCAGCAACGCCTTCCACCAAGGCATTCACTTGAGCCGCTGTTTTTGTAACACCGTCGAGAATATTCAATTCTGCGGCGCTACTAGTAACGGCTGTACCTGCACCCGCCCCTATTTTTAATCCGCCTTCCGCAATAGCAATTGTGTCAATATTCTTATCTGCCCCAACCACAACGGCTTTATTGGCTTCCACTGTTCCCGGAGTCGTACCCGGAAGAGCGCCATCTTCTAAGCTGGCAACCAGCGTTCCAAGAGCCGCATTTTGAGCCGCCTTATTCATTTTGTTTAATTGTGCAATTTGTAATGCTGTTAATGCCATGTTCTATATCCTCCATATAAACCTGTTTTGTCCACACAGTCATTTTAGATTTAACCGTGTACTTCAATGTTAATGCGGTTATTATCAACATTGTAAACCATAAATCAATCTCGCTCCAATATTTCGATTTCAAATTTTATTTTTTCAAGAAAACAAGCGAAATATTTATCAATCCCATATATCGGAATTTTACATAATTTTGTTCTTATAAATCTTTTAGAACCTTCTATTTTTAGTTGTTCTTTCACTATATCGATTAGATAAATTTTAAATGCTTCGAGAAGTTCAGAAGAAACCGTTTTTGCCTTACAAAAAGACGATATGGTTTTAACAGTCGGGTTTGCCTCCACCTCTTGTTTCACCCCCATTCTCCTAATCTCTCAATAAAATCCATGTTTTATTTGTTTATCAACCTAGCTCCACAACGCCCACAGTAGCTATTGTTATTCCCGTTTTCGAGTCCGCAAGTTGGGCATTTTATTTTATCTCTTGAGTATATGACTTGTTTTTGTTCACCTGAACGAATACCAAATAATTTAAAGGAAATCGTTGTGGGGCTATTTTCTAGATTGCCAGTAAATCCTATTCCAAAGTTTTGAGAAATGTCATTTCCCGGAACACTGATTCCATCTGACACTTGAGAATTTAAGAACACCGCAGAACTCGATAATCCTATTCCATTCTGGATTGTAGTCACATCAGAAACCTGTACGTTTGAAACCGTATATGTCCCATCTGTTGATCCATATGTAGTAAGAGTCCAAGGAGAGTCGGCATAGTAGTATGGATTTGGATAATAAATTGTGTAAGGATAATAAGCCGAATGTTTTTTTTCAAAATCAAAAGTAACAGAAATGATACCATCTTCGGGAGTTACTCCACGAAAATCATCTATCTCTTTTGTTCTTTCAATAAATTTGAACTTATTTCTAGCCGCTTGATCGGTCATAAATCCTTCAAGTTCTAAAACCGAACCGGCTCTTACAATCAACCTGTTGCCATCAAGAACGTCTTTGCCGTCAACGGATATGGTTACAACGGCATCTCTGGATTCCAAATTCTTTAGATAAATGCTATATTCGGAATCGAATGGAATATTTATAGAATCTTTGTTTTCCTTAAAAAATTTCCCATTAGATTTTATTGAAACTACAAAATTATTGCGAAACATTTTTCTCCTTTTATTCGCCAATTACGAATATAATTTTTTAAAATTGGAAGTTTTTACTATTCTTCGTCTTTTTCTTGATTTGATCCAGCAGAGCGAGAATCTGCCCCACCATCAGATAAACTTCCCTCTGATTTAGTTGGCCTTCCGGCTCCATCTGCTCCACCCATCTGATTGGACTTTAATATTGGGGTAAGTTTTGAAACGAAATCGTTGGCCCTTGTTTCTTCCAGTTGCCTTCTAAAATCAAAGGGATTCATTCCAATTGCGGAAGCTATTTTTTGTTCCATAACCATTCCAGAATCGGCCAATCTCATTACCGTATCTAGTCGTTCTGCCCTATCTATAGATGTATTAAAACCCTCAAACTCAAATTTGAACTTATATTTTTTAGTTCTTTGATTCACCCAATATTCAAGCATGTTGCTGAACTGTGTATAGACGGGACGAAGAATATTTTGATCTATATCCATTGATAGTTTTGTTTCCATTACTGTTACTTTAAGACTTTGCATAAACGCAAAGCGGAAGTACCTCTTCCAAAAGTGTCTTTACACTTGGGTACTTCTCTACACTTTCATTTTTGGCTATAAGTGTAGTTCAGACTGTTTCACATTCTCCTAAGAGAATTTTCCTTGTTTCAGTCGTTAACGGTAGCTTTCGCCTTCCGCTTCGTTGTCCCGCCCTTGGGAGTTTCGAATCATTTAGCTTTTCAACTAAAATCATTAAAGGAAATTTTCATTAGAATTTATTTATTATATTCTAATGCCTCAAAAAATAAGGACGTTTTGCCTATCAAATGAATATATCAGCCGACTATTGACACCACTGACACTTGCAGTACTCTTAAGGTATGAATCGTACATTCCATTGTCGCCAGTGAATTCTATCGCGGTTGTATTAGCAAGTGGGGCGGCTCCAATCTTAATCACATCTGGAATACCGGCTTTTAATAATGCCAAAAATTTTCCCAATGTCACAGGGTCTAAACTCAAAGCATCTTTTACTTTTGTGGACGCATCTTTTAAAAATTCAACCTGTCCAAAAACTAATTTCGAGGCTTGCTGAATATAACTGTTGGTCTGAAGACTTCGAATTACTGGTTGCATAACGGCATCACCCAGAAGTGGGGCCAACATTGGAATTACACTTGCGATTTCTGGAAATAATTTGAATGCGGCAAAGCCATCTTTGGGGCTTGTCTGAACCCAGTAAGCAAATGAACTATCTCTTTGATTTATAGATAAGGCTGGGTTGTATTGTAAAATATCTTTTCCCTGAAAAGCCTTGCCATATAACTTTTTAAATATCTTCGGATACATATCAAGATTCGTTCCCGGCTGAAGAAAAAATATAAAGTTAAAATCAAAAGTAAGTCCGAAATCCCAACGACCAGTTATTTTTGAATAATATTGAGGTAGTTCTTGTAAAACATACTTTTCCCCATCATCTCTAAAAATAGAATAAAATGCCTCTTGCCGAAGCATTTGTTTTAAGGCTACTCTAAATTCCTGTTTTACATTAAACCTATTGAAGAAGCTTGCCACAGTTGACAAATCTTTTTTATATGCCGCAGATTTATATTCTTTTGGGTTGTCTACATTGGAACAAACATATGTCCAATCGAACGACATTAGCCCAGAAAAATAAAGAAGGATGCGACGATATAACATGCTGTTCAGTTCCATGAATTCGCTATACCCAATAAGTTTTTGTTCATTTTCTTTTGGGTTTTGCAATGCGCTTGTTATATTTTCAAGACTAGCTTCCTGAGTGTTCATGGTAATACTCTTCATAATAGAGTTTACCAAATCTGGACTATATATACCTCGATAAACGGTATCTGCAAACTTTAATACATCATAGACTTGCTCAACAGATAGTTCATTCGAAAGAGGAGCTTCCTTTGCTGTTGTTTTCTTTTTTCTCAAGTTTCCTCCTTTCTTGTCAAAATAAAAACTTCTGCCAATTTATTCATTTCTAGCAATGCTGGCATTAGCCCAAAACATCACTTGTTCTAAATTTGTAATTGCCAAAGACAATTCTCTCGAAGGCGGACAAAATTGATATAAAAGTTCTGCAAACTCTTTTGCGCTTCTTCTAATTTCTTGATAACGATGTTCCTGTAATTCATCTGTTTTTACTGGATGATAGGAAAAATTGTTATTCAGTTTACTTTGTTCTGTTTCACTAATATCATATTTCTTAAAAGTATGACCACTCATTACTTCTCCAATTTCATATCGAATAATATGCCAAAAACACATACTAACCTAAATAAAATATTGCTTTATTAACTCTTTACAACTCCACGAACGGTTGCTTCTCCGGGAGTATCATCAACCTTTGATTCAATAAATACGGCATAATAACTGAAGGGCGCAACAAAGGCACTATAAGAACTGGTTGCACCTGAAAGAATATCTGTCGATGCTTGGATAATAACTTTATCAGATAAATCAGAAGCATTCCCGCCATAAACGATATAACTAATTGTATCATCACCAGTATTTACTACAGTATAGGAAACTGATAGTCCAGACCAAGCAGATAAAGTTGCCCCTACCACAAGAGTAGAATCGTTGGTTGAGGTTTGTATTGCATTTACACTTCCGATGATGGGAACAGGTGTGCTTCTTAGTTCAGCATTGGTTAATCCGCCCGTTGATACTTCAAGAGGCTCACCTCCCGCAATCCCTTGAACACTAAGAACATGGGTATCGGGTGTCCCAGCAACACCTGCGCCAGCAACAAACCATGCGTTCACCCCCGGAGACCCTTGATCCACTGTCCCCACAGTTATATCGCCAGTTAGATTTACGGGAAGAGTATATTCCAATAAATTCAGGTCTTTCCCTATAACATACCAACTCTTAATGTCGGTTATATAAACAGTTTTTCCAATCAAGTTTGCCCCTGCTATTTTTGAATCAACCACATCGTCACTGGTGGCAATATAAGTTGGAGTAGATTCAAGCGAAATAAAATTTAGTGCCATAAGCCCTCCATTATTAATTTGCCTTATATTACTTGGGTAATAGCAAGAAGAGCTTCCCAGTCACTCGTATTATCTCCCTCTCGTATAAGGTCTTTGTCTAGAAAAGATATGAACCAATTCCCATACGACACCATACTGTATCGATCTTTTAATGCGCCTTCTGGTTCAGTGAGTTTAATAATACCGTTTACCAGATTTAATTCCAAATTGATACACTCCGAAACCATGAAGTCAGTATTTAGATACGGAGCAAGCCATGTTGCTCTGGCGTGAGAATCATCCATATCCGCAACAAACTCTTTATTGTTCCTTATTAAATAATCTTCAGCCTCAGATTCAGAAATCAAAAAATTCCATAGTTTTTTTTGGAGAGCCGTTCTAAACGCTACGGCAATATCATTATTGAGTCTTTGTGAGGCAACAATTGGATACACGATTGGCTTTGCGTTTGGGGAAAGTGTTCTGTCTCGCAGTTCCGCTATAAGTTTTTCGTCCAATGAATAGTGAGGAAATACCGTAAATCCCTCATATGTTTTTCCCCTTACCTCGTCTATTGTGGTTTGAGTCAAAGTATCATAAATTGATATTCCCGCTTG
>JAKALG010000031.1 GCA_021813235.1 bacterium | reverse complement strand
AGAAAAAAGAAAACTAATTACTTCCGTTGGTGAGAACCTGTTTTTAAGAGATAAAAAGGTGGAATTCGGCTTCAAAAAACCCTTTGATTTACTTCTTCACCCCCTTACTCCAAAAGGAATGCTCCGCTTGATGGACGATGTCAGAACCTATTTTACAAAAATATAATTTACGCCTGAGGCCTAACGGGTAGTCCAATCCTTGATAAAAAATTAGCAAATCTTCTCGAAATATCTTCCCTGAATAAAGTCCCTATCGAAATCTTATATTTGCTTTCTACTATGCTATAAATATCTGCTATAGGAACTGTATAGTAATGTTTAAAATCGACCACTAAATTAGGCATCCCATTATCGATTTCTTCATCCAGAAAATGAAACCTCTCATTTTGGTTATTTTTGATGTGTTTCCATAAATCGGTTGCCCAACTCTCCATTTTTAAACCCAGGCTGCTTAAATGGTCTCCCGACCTAAATTGTTCAGCAATGTAAGCTGGGCAAATTAGGATTGATTGCAGTAATTTATCATCGTTTTTTTGAGATGGGTTGGTAAATCTTTTCTCATAATCCCATTCCAAATCACAGTCTTGGGTGAGGACAATTGCATATGGTAGATTTATTGAAATTATTTCTCCTGATTGGTCGAAGATTTTTGTAAATTTATAAGTGAAGTCTTCTAAAATGTCTCCTTGGCATATTCTCTTCTCAGTCTTTTTCCCATACATATCATTTGAAGTTAATTACGACCTTCTCGACTTTTATTTCTTTCGTCTGATAACGCTCCACACTGTCCCTAGACGCTACTTTATAATCTAAATATGAATTAGGCTTTGCTTGTTGTTGGCTTTTATTTTCGGTTTGTTTATTTTTCATTTAAAATTTTCCTAAAATCTTCTTTTATGCTCTTTTCAAAATACTCAGTTATTATATCATTAAAAGTCTTAATTTTATCCTTTAGATTTTCCATATTAAATGCAATTTCTGTAAAACAGTCGTAATCTAAAACAAAATCTTTATTTACCAACTTCCCTGGATAAGTTCTATTAAAAATACCATACTGAAGTCTAAGCTTCGTTTCTTCATCTATCGCTATCTCCAAAAAGGTCATCGCTCTTCTTAGAGCATCTTTTGTATCTATAAAATTTATATTAGAAATCAAAGTTGAATTTATATACTTATCCCATTCATACAGGCTTTTTTCTTCTAGTTGGATTTCGTTAATATATCTCAAGCCTAAACGGTTTATGACAACATCTTTATAGTCCTCAAGAAAAGGGTTAATTACTTTCAAGATTAATTCTTCAAATTTAGCAAAATTCTCATATTTCTTTAAAACAATTGCTAGAGAATCAACATCTAATTCCAATATGGTTTTATCTTCTTTGTCTTTAAATCTCCACATTGTTCTATCATCCTTCTCTGTCTTTACCTCCTCTGGGCTTGCCTCGAATTTAATATTAGACATTTTTACTGGCTCCAATATGGGAAAATCATTTGATAATTTTTCTTTGAAGCCTGGAGAAACTTCCTTAGCCAAAGAATCAATAGGGGGAAAATTTATTTTAAAAATGACATTTGATAAAAAGTTCTTAGAATAAGTATTTGCCATATTAAGCAGACAGCGTTTAAGTAATTATACACCATTTCAGATTGCTCCATTATCTTTAATAAAATTCATAAATTAATCCTATGAAAAATTCTAACTCGAGTTATAATACTCCTATGGGAAAAAAGAAAAGCAAATATACTTTTATAGACTTATTTGCGGGAATTGGAGGTTTTCATATAGCCTTTTCTAATCTTGGAGCGAAATGTGTCTATGTTTCTGAATATGAAAAGTATTGCAGAATTACCTATGAGAACTATTTTAAATCCAAACATCCAGAGCTATTTAAAAACCCAACCTTATTCGGAGAAGATATTAAAAAAATTACAACCTCACCTAAGGTAATTAAAGAAAACATTCCAGAGTTTGATATTCTAACTGGTGGTTTTCCCTGCCAACCTTTCAGCCAGGCTGGACAAAAAAAGGGTTTTCTAGATGAAGCAAGAGGAACTCTGTTTTATGACATTGCCAAAATATTGGAAGCCAGGAAACCGAAAGCATACTTCATAGAAAATGTAAGGGGCCTTCTGACTCATGATGGAGGAAACACAATAAGAGAAATGGAAAGAATTATTAAAAAACTTGGATATTCATTCAATGTCTATCCTGTAAGAGCTTCCGATTATGGTTTACCCACCCATAGGCCTAGACTTTATATGATTGGATTTAGAAAAGATATTAAGAATAAAGTGAGATTTACTCCACCCGAAAAAACAGAATTAAAGTTCACATTATCAGATATATTTGGCAAAAAGATAAACCGTCAAATCGGATACACATTAAGGCTGGGAGGTATGGATTCAGGCGTGGATGATAGAAGAAACTGGGACAATTATCGAATGGCTGACGGGTCTATTCACAAAATTACAGTCTCAGAAGCTGCAAAGATGATGGGATTCCCAGAAGATTTTACTTTCCCCAAAGAAGTATCAAACAGACAAGCAATGAAACAGTTAGGTAATAGCGTGGCAATATTTGCGATTCAGGCATTTGCTGATAAACTGATAGAAGCACTGGATAATTTAAATGAGTAATATAAAAGCAAACAAAGGCGAGTGGAGCGAATTTTACACACTTCTTAAACTTCTTGAAGAACAGAGACTATATGCGGCAGATGAACATCTTGAAAAGCTCAAAGATATATTCTATCCAATATTAAAAATTATTACAGCCAAAGATTCTGAAAAAGAGCTAATTTATGAACTAGATGATTCTGAAGAAATTAAGTTTTTTAATCCAGCCACATCTAGCATCGCTTTAGTTAAAAGGTCTGCAATAAAATCACATGTTGCGGAAATATTTAATATTATAAAAACTGCAAACTCTACGACTTTTGAAATTCCGATTGCAGAAAAACTTCTAAATGACCTCGGAAAACCTGTAATTAAATCCACAAAAAAATCCGATATAGATTTGGTTCTCCATGATGTAAGAACGGGAATAAAACCAGAGGTCGGTTTCAGCATTAAATCCCAAGTAGGGGGTGCTCCTACCCTTCTGAATGCTGGAGGAGATGCTACAAACTTCATATACGAAATAGAAAATTTTTCAGGAGACCCAGAGACTATTAATTCGATAGAAACACCATCGAAAATAAGAGACAGAATAAGTGCAATATATAATTCAGGTGCTTCTCTTAAATTTATTAATACTGCAAACCCAATTTTTGGAGAAAATCTTGCTAAAATCGAAAGTCTTTTGCCCGCACTTATAGCAGAAATGCTAATTACTTACTATTCTGGCAAAGCATTTACTATGCAAGAGATAAATGAATATTTGGAATCAGAAAAGTTCCTTCTTATTCCAGGACTTAATCCCCAATCTGGATTTTATGAATTTAAGATTAAGCATTTTCTTATAAATGTTGCTTTAGGGATGACTCCTGCAAGAGCTTGGGACGGATTATTACCAGCGAACGGCGGATACATCGTAGTTAGGGAAGACGGAGAAATTGTGTGTTATCACATATATAATCAAGATGCTTTCAGGGATTATCTATTTAGACATACCAAACTCGAAACACCAAGCACAACTAGACATGATTTCGGAAAAGTATATAACGAAAACGGAAAATATTATATAAAACTAAATTTACAAATTAGATTTACAGATTAATTTTTAGGGCTTTTGTAATTTTTTTTATTTCCCGTTGAGGATTCTTCTTCAGGTCTTTATCCCAGATTTTTATTATTACCCAACCTTCATTTTTCAGCTTTTTATAATTGTTTTTATCTCTTAAGATATTAAGTGAAATTTTCTTTACCCAGAATTCCTGCAATTTATTTTGATAATTCTTAAAATTTCTACCGTGCCAAAATTCGCCGTTGATAAATACAGCAATTTTTTGCTTGGGAAATGCAATGTCCGGCTTACCATGGGTTTTGTAATGCTTCTTAAACTTTATGCCCATGTTTTTTAGTTCTCTAAATACGAAAACTTCTGGCGAGGTATTTTCGGATTTAATCTTGGACATATTAATACTTCTCTGTAAAGGTGTGAGTTTATCCATTGAGGCTATTTTATCACTTTACTTAAGCAGTTTATCTAGGGATACTCCAAATATATCTGCCATTTTACTTAGAGTATTTAGAGTTGGATTCTTTCTCTTACCACCTTCAATTTGTATAACTGTTTTTGGGTCAACATCCGCTAACTCTGCTAATTTTTCCTGGGTTAAACCTTTCTCAATCCTTAACTCTCTTATTGTCTCCCCAAGTTTTTTTAAATCCATAGCTTGACATAATTCTGCAATATATGCCAGACTATGAACAGGAAATATATTCCAGATGAGAATAAAACCATGGCTACAATCGCACTCCACTCTGCTCCAGATAATATTTATCACCTTTATTGCATTAATAATTGGATGGGCTGTCCTATCGCCTAATGATAAAAGAAACAAATTCTGTTTTATTGAATTAAAAAGGGATACTGTAGAAAGAGGAGGCTTACTTCCCGTCTTCTATCAATATGTTGATGGACAAGATAATCAAACTAAGGACACAAGTCCAACCAAAGCATATGTAATCACTCCAGACGGTAAAAAGATAGTTCAAAAAGAAATAAGTAATATGCTTGCCGTTTTCCCTGATGACTTTCCTGGAGCTGATTCAAATGTATTTGGCAAATACGAATTATACTTTGAAAACTCAAGTCTATCATGCAATGCCAGAAAGCAATTTACAGTCCTTACTGGAAATCCTAAGGCTTATGCTACTCCGGCCGAATCTGAGACAAATGCTTACCTGGATGTAAATCCAGAAAGAATAACTACAGGAGGAGAAGTTTCATTTGATTATGGATATATGGATAAGTTAAATAATGAACATTTAAACTCAGCGACAACTACGATAACAGTTGAAACTCCAAGCGGTAAAAAATTCCAAGCTAATAATGCTAAAAATTTCCCCAGTGATTTTAAAGGAGCAAACACTATGGAAAGCGGAATTTATGTTGTTAATGTGGTAAGAAAAATAAAAACTACTAACGGCTCTTATGATATCCTCTTCCAGTCAATGAGTGGTTTTCAAGTAAAATAATTGTTTTACGCAATATATATAAAGACTTACCCCTTTTAGCCTCAAAACAATGCCAAATTGTATATGTTTTACAGTGCTAAGTCTAAGTATTAATAGTGCTAAGTCAAGTGCTAAGTCAAGTGCTAAGCCCAGTATATATAGGCAATGAAAAATAACAACATGCACAGTAGCGAAAATAGAACTACACCTACCCTATCCACGCAAAATTTAAAGAGCTATAATACGACAAATGAAAATTAATATTAAGTATGTAGAGTTTCCTAATCACAAATACATCTCGGAATTACTTCAAGAGCTAGAATCAGATAAGGATTTTGAGAAAGTAATAAACAACATTAGAAAAAAAATAAACATAATCCCTCATCCACAAGGCTTAATCCTCAGGTCTCAAGTAAATAAAATTACTGAAAAAGAGCTAGATAGAGTAATAGAAAAATTTCCTATACTTCAGGACTTCAGACAAGGTATTAGAGGGTATATTGTAAGCAATACTTTTGTTGTATCCCCATATTCGCACTCAATTAAACTAAGAGTTAAAAATAACAAAACTCCATATCAAGGATTATTTACGGAAGCTCCCAATGAGGAGGGGGTGAAAATAATCCTGACATCAAGAATTACGCCAAAAGAATTGTCCGATTTTATAAGAGATAACATTCATACGATTGCTTTTTATATTCGTAAATTGCCTACTTATTCTCAAAAAACCCGTAATAAAGTCAACTTTGAACGAGACAGGTTGGTTGTTTATCTCCACGACAAAAAGAAAATGTCTTTTGATGAAATCGCTCGTCATCTTAAAGACAATTCAAGCAAAAATATGCTTCAAAAAGGCTACTCGGAATTCCCCTATAAAATGAAGCCTTAAAATTTAAAACAAGGTTGTCGAAACAACTCAAGATTACTCCTATTATGTAGCAATGGAATGGTTAAACAGTGATTTAAAAGACGAAATTGCTAGTATTTTTGAACCAAAATACAAAAGAAAACTTACTGATACAGAGTTGATAGATATTGCAAATAACCTAACTGAAACATTGGAAACGATATTTAAATTTAAATTAAGAAAAAAATATGGAGAAATATTACCGAACTAAAGACTTAGCAGAATCAGCCTCATTAATAGTATGTAAGATGGCTCTTATTCGCATTGAAAAAGAAGGAAATATCTGTTGGTTTATTTTTGAAAATAAAGAGAAATGCATAGACATTTCAAATAAGTATTTCTTTGGAGAGTTATTGCTAAATGCCAGAGAGTTTCATGAGGCAATCACAAGGTTAAAAAACAGAATTTTTTCTGAATAGTAGAAATGAAAATTAATATTAAGACGAACTTAAAAGGATATTTTCCAGTTCAGCGGGCTTTATTTCTGCTTACCAAGATGAATCTTACATCAAGTGAATTGTTCTATTATTTGTTTTTTGCTTCGCAGGCCGATTTCGATAAAAGACACGAGCGTTTTGGTGTAATCATTAGGGATGACAGAGAGTTAGCGGAAAGTTTAGGTTGTAATGAAATAACGGTTTATAGAAAAAGGAAGACGCTTATAAAGAAAGGGTTTTTATATGAAGAAGGGGGTCTTACAAAAATAACTAACATGCTTCCATTCCAACTTTCTTACGCAAAGAAATTAGCTGGATTTTCCCCAACAAAATTACAATATATACTTACAAAAAGGACGGACGAAGTTGCAGAATTGTTAGAAAAAATTACGGAAATGCAAACATTATAAGCGAAAAATGAAGCTAATAAAGATGTCTAAAGCTTTAATGTTTCTTTTAATGAGAATTTAATTTTGTTTTATGTTTATAATATGTATATGAATAATCTGGAATATATTCAATATTCGAGGAAATCATCTGAAGCAAAAGAGAAGCAAGCATTATCAATATCCGACCAGAATCAGGAGTGTGCTTCCTACGCCTCTAGAGAAGGCTTAAATATAGTCAGAAAACTTGAAGAGAGTAAATCTGCATACAAGCCCCACAACAGAATATACTTCGATGAAATGATTAGATTAATAAAAAACGGTGAAGCTAGTGCAATTCTTACTTGGCACTTAAACAGGCTGTGCAGAAACCCAGAAGAAGGAGGTATTTTAATACAACTATTGCAGGATGGAATTTTAAAAGAAATTAGGACTACTGCGGGTGAAATTTATACGCCCGACAGCGACCACTTTATTCTTCAAATTCATTTCGGAATGAACAATCAATACAGCAGAAATATCAGTAGAGATGTTAAAAGAAATCTTCATTTAAAAGCCGAAAGGGGTGAATATCCCAAACCAGCACCTTTAGGATATGAAAATTACGGAGAAAGAGGCAGAAAAAACATAAAACCATATCCCGCAGAAGCACAACTTATAAAAGAATTATATCGATTGGCTTCTTTAGGAATTTACTCTTTAAATTATCTTGTCGACTATATTTACCAGAAAGGGTTAAGAACAAAAAGAAAAAAGAAAGTCAGCAAAAGTCATCTCTATCATATTCTGACTTCTCCGCTTTATTACGGATATTTTTACCACAATTCAGAATTATTTAAAGGTAGCTATGAACCCTTAATTGATAAGCGTTTGTGGGATAAAGTTCAATATGCTTTAGCAAATCGCTCTAAGCCCAGAACATATGTTTGGAACAACCCTTATAATGGATTATTAAAATGCCCAAACTGTGGTTGTTCAATAACAACATCAGTAAAAGTAAAAACCTATAAAAGAACAGATAGAAAAGCAACTTATGTTTATCTGCATTGCACAAGAAGAAAAGGCAGATGCAATCAACCGCCTATAACACTGGAAGAATTCGAAAAACAAATGATTAAACAAATATCAAAGATAACAATTAATGAGGAGATATGGCATTTAGGAATAAAACTTCTCCGAGAAAAGTATAGAAATGAGGGGGACAAGAACCTAACTCAAATACACTCACTTCAATCGGAATACGAACATCTGCAACAAAAGTTAAACTCACTTATAAACATGAGGGCAAACGGAGAATTGACCAAAGAAGAATTTACAGAACAAAAAGAACTAATTCTTAAAGAAAGATTAAGAATAGAGAACTTAATAAACGACAGTAAAAATAATTCCGACAATTGGTTAGAACTAGCAGAAGAATTCTTAAACATAGCATTTGAAGCACGGGATATTATGTTAAAAGGAGAATATGAAGAAAAAAGAAAACTAATTACTTCCGTTGGTGAGAACCTGTTTTTAAGAGATAAAAAGGTGGAATTCGGCTTCAAAAAACCCTTTGATTTACTTCTTCACCCCCTTACTCCAAAAGGAATGCTCCGC
>JAKALG010000030.1 GCA_021813235.1 bacterium | reverse complement strand
GAACACAAGCTATACAAAAAGAAAATTAAAGAAAAACTGGAAGGAGAGAGGGATGTTTTGCTTGAACAGATTCAAGATATTGGAAAATTAAATCCAGAAACAAATGAATGGGAAGCTGTTCCCGAGGAATTAAATTCAAGAGAGTCAGATCAGAATGATATGGCTGATAGATTTGAAGATTTTGAAGCTAGAAGCACAATGATAAAGACTTTAGAGGCAAGACTAAAGAGTATTTTGAGTTCAATAAAAGGAATAGGCAGGGAATCTTTCGGTAAATGCGAAGTTTGTAAAAAAGATATTGAGATGGATCGTATGGAAGCCAATCCTGCGGCCAAGACGTGCAAGAAGCATTTGAATGGTTAGCAAATTACAGAAATAAAAATTTTAAGAGTCGTGTTGGTCCCCTGTCCTTATGCCCCCGAGGGCGAAGGCTCAAAAATTTTTGATTTCTGTGATTTGCTGGATTTATTTATTTTATGTCTTTCGCAAGAGTTTATTCGGCACAAGTAAACCTCCTTTCGGGAACTATCGTCACAATCGAGGTTGATTTGTCGCGTGGATTGCACACTTTTAATGTTGTCGGTTTGCCAGATAATGCTGTAAATGAATCAAAAGATAGAGTCAGTTCCGCTATTAAAAATTCTGGTTTCAAATCTCCTAAAGCTAAAAATCAAAAGATAATCGTTTCTCTTTCACCGGCCGATCTTAAAAAAGAAGGGCCGTTTTTTGACCTTGCTATTGCTCTCTCCTATCTTTTAGCGGCGGATGATTTGCAGTTTAATTCAGAAAAAAAGATTTTTCTAGGCGAGCTTGGGCTCGACGGCACCTTGCGACGCATCCGAGGCGCGCTTCCTCTGGTGATGGAAGCGAAAAGGGCAGGATATGAAGAAGTTTATCTTCCGAAAGAAAATGCAGTTGAGGCAGCGCTCATTGATGGTATAAAAATTTTCGGTGCAGAGACGTTGAAAGAAGTCGTAGAACATATAAATGAAGAAAAAGGAGTTGAGAAAAATAAAAAAATCAAAGTGCAACCAAAAACGGAAGTTGTTTATAAAAAAGAAAAAAGAAATTCTGACTTTTCTGATATCAAAGGACAAGAAGGAGCAAAAAGGGGTTTGGAAATAGCAGCTGCTGGTGGACACAACATCGCCATGTATGGCCCACCTGGTACCGGCAAGACGATGCTCGCCAGAGCTTTCTCGCAATTGCTACCAGATTTGAGTTTGGAAGATGTTTTGGAAATTACAGGTATACATTCTGTGGCAGGAGTGACGCGAGGCGAACTCGTTTCCGCCCCGCCTTTCCGTTCTCCGCATCACACTTCTTCTTATGTCTCTATTATTGGAGGTGGAACTTATCCGAAACCTGGAGAAGTGACTCTGGCTCATAAAGGCGTGCTTTTTTTGGATGAATTTCCAGAGTTTGAAAAAAGAGTGATTGAGTCCTTGCGACAACCCTTAGAAGATAATATCGTTTCTATTTCTCGTTCGAAAGGAACTGCTCAATTTCCTTCCAATTTTATTCTAGTGGCTGCCATGAATCCTTGTCCGTGCGGAAATACTGGCAACAAACAAAAAGTTTGCATTTGTCGACCGTCGGATTTAGATAGATATAAAAGAAAATTGTCTGGCCCGATAATGGATCGTATAGATTTGTGGGTCTCTGTCGGAAATGTTGATTATAAAAAGTTAGGGGAGGAGGGAGATAAAAATAAAAGTGAGCAAAGTGAAAGTATAAAAAGAAGAGTAGAAAATGCGCGCAGAATTCAAGAGAAAAGATTTGAAAAAGCTGGCAGAAATATAAAAACGAACAGCGAAATGAATGTGAAAGATTTAACCAGTATGGTGAAGCTTCCAGAGAAAGTGAGAAATCTTTTAGATGACAGTGCAGAACGTCTTGCTCTCTCTGCTCGTGCTTATCATCGAGTCATCAAAATCGCTCGCACTATTGCCGACCTTGAGAATTCTCCGGAAGTAAATTCAAATCATATCCTTGAGGCGATACAATATAGACCGAAAGTGAATGCATAGAAACGAATAAAGCGCGGAAAAAATTTTTCCGCGCTTATAAACTTTATTTTATAATCAACAACAATTTTCTTTCGTCATCGATTATCATGGGAAAGAAAACCATGATTATTGAAATTGAGACCCAAACGATAGTTCTTAGGGTCTGAAATTCCTGTGGCAGAGTAGAGTAATTATTTATAACTATCCCTGCCATTGCCGATACTACGTATAATCCAGCAATGTATATTACTACATAAATAAATAACTTTTTCATTATTCTTTTCCTTTTATGTTGGTTGATTGTGTGAAGACAGGGAAGCTGTGCTCACAACATCAACCAACTTTATCGAAGAACTTTATACTAAACAGTATAGCATAATTGAAGTAAAAAGTCAAGTATTTAAACCTTTATTTATATAGGTATTTTATACAAGAGAAGAGAAGGGCCGGCCTTCTCCAGTTATCCACAGTTTTGCTTATTGACAGTGAACGAGCGTTCACTTATGATATATGCATTACAAATAACAGGCACTAGGCAACTAGGCCTTAGGCACTAGCAGAAAAAAGCTAAAGCCTAGAGCCTAAATTTCCTAAGGCCTATATTCAAAACCATGTCACAAAAACAATATTTAAAAACAATTGAAAAGGAGATACAAAGAATTAACAGAATCATTGATATGAAGATCCTTCGTGGGGAGGAATATTTCAGAGAAGCCAGAGATCACAAACTTCTCTTGAAGAAAGTTCGCTACCACAACAGACAAGGTTTCTTCAAGAAATTTCTTTCTTCTTCCAGCTGGAGGATTGCTTCTTTTTTCTAATTTATGGCGAAAAATATTTACCAGACAAAAATAGAATCTTTTTACGTAAAAAATAAAAGAATGCCCACCTATTCTGAAATGATGGAGCTCTTCGGCTTCAAATCCAAGAATGCTGTATTCAAAGTTGTAGAAAAGTTGATTGAAGCTGGGCTCGTGGCAAAAGATCATTTAGGAAGACTCATTCCGACCAAAACTTTCGGAGAAGTGCCAATGCTTGGCTTTGTGACAGCCGGACTACCTGCTGACGTGGAAGAAGAATTGATGGATACTGTGAACTTGGATGATTTTCTTATAAAAAATAAACCGCTGACTTATATGCTGGAAGTTGATGGCGACTCTATGATAGATGCGCATATAGAGAAAGGGGATATGGTACTCGTAGAGAAAGCAAACATTGCTCGCGATATGCAAATAGTTATCGCTGAAGTGGATGGAGAGTTTACAATGAAATATTTTCGTAAGGATGGTTCAAAAGTTTGGCTCGAGCCAGCAAATAAAAATTATAAACCTATCTATCCCTCCCAAAGCTTAAATGTTGTCGCGGTCCTCAAAGCTGTGGTTAGGAAGTATTAGCTGCTTTTTGTGTGAGTATTTGTTATAATATGTATATGACTTCTGAAAATAAAGAGTGGGCAAGAAATTTAACCAAAAATGATGATGGTATATTTAGAACTATAAATGGAAGTGCAGATGAATTAATAGGAATAGGTAGAGCGATTAAGGCTGGCTTTAATTGTTCTCGAGTAGATATTCCAAATGGGAGATATGATGCAGTTATTGATGTAGGTGGTGGCAAATTATTGCGTATCCAGATAAAAGGTGTAGGAAAAAATAAAAACGGTAGCTTAGGAAGTGTCTCTTTTACTGGTGGCGGTAGAAGTGGTAAGCAAATAAATAGAGAAGTAAAAAGTAGAACTTATAAATACACAGAAAAAGATATAGATATTCTTATGGCAGTAGATAGTAGAAATGGTGAATGTTATGTTATTCCTGTTAAAGATCTTAAGAAATGGGGTACAACAAAAGCATTATCTACGCTTCAAGAATATAAAGAAAATTGGGATATTTTAATTAAAATTGCACATGAAAAAAAACATAAAAACAATTGATTTATTTGCGGGGATAGGTGGAGTGAGATTAGCCTTTGAAAAGGCGGGTTTCCATACTGTCTTTGCAAATGATTTTGAGCCAAAATGCGCAGATACTTATGATTTAAATTTTACTGCTCCTAAATTAACTGTTAAAGATATAAAGAAAATAAAATCGAAAGATTTACCGAACTTTGATTTATTATTAGGAGGGTTCCCATGTCAGCCTTTTTCTGTTGCCGGTAAAAGAAAAGGTATGGAAGACGAAAGAGGGACTTTGTTTTTTGAAATTGCTTCTATTTTAGAGGAACGTAATCCTGTTGGGTTTTTCCTTGAAAACGTCAAAAATCTTACTGGACACAATTTTGGTAAGACATTTCAAGTTATTCTTAATAGACTTGATATTTTGGGTTATGATGTCAAATATGCGGTTTTAAATTCTATGGAATATGGTAATATTCCTCAAAACAGAGAACGAGTATACATTATTGGTTTTAAAAAGGAAACTGGTTTAATAAAGAAATTTATATTTCCACAGTCTTTACAATTAAAGACAAGTATACAAGATATATTAGAAAATGAAGTTTCTAATAAATATTACTATAATGATAAGCCACTATTTGAAAAATTAAAAAGTTTTCCTTTTAAATTTAATACCATTTATCAGTGGCGTAGAAAGTATGTAAGGGAAAATAAAAATGGAGTATGCCCGACATTGACAGCAAACATGGGAACTGGAGGACATAATGTTCCATTGGTGTTGGATAAAAAAGGAGTGAGAAAATTAACTCCAAGAGAATGCGCGAGAATACAGGGATTCCCCAATGATTACAAACTACCAAACATCGCTGATAGTTATCTTTATAAACAGATAGGTAATTCAGTTTCTGTTCCAGTTGTTTATAGAATTGCTAAAAATATGATGGTTGCTCTAACTTCTTAAATATATAAATCAAAAAATCCCCGAGAAGGGGATTTTTTGTGAGTCAATTCTTTTCCGCCATAGGCGGACAGGTCGCGCGACCTCTCTACAGAGTAGAAAAAGAATTATGAAACTGCGTCTTTTAGGGCCTTTGCAGCTCTAAATTTTGGAACTTTCTTTGCAGCTACTTTGACTTGTTCTCCAGTTTTTGGATTACGAGCCATTCTTGCAGCACGTCCTTTTACTGAAAAGATTCCGAAACCAGCTATTGATACTTCGCCACCTTTTTTCATAGTGGAAACGATAGCATCAAACAATCCGTCAACGATTTCCTCAGCTTGTACTTTCGTACCACCAAGTTTACCGTGTACCCATTCAGCTAATGCTTGTTTATTCATAGTTTTTAAGGTTATTTTTTATAATGGTTTCGACCATTTACTTATATATTTACTACACATATATTATATATCAAGGGTTTTTTAAGGCAAGTAGGGAAAGATCTTTAAAAATATGAACTTTTTTCGGGTACGGATTTTTTGAAGCTTAAAAAATCCTGAAGTTTTCGCGCCGTCGCGCTCAAAACCCCCTACAAAAGTTATATTTCTTAAAGATTTAAGGATTTCTATCTTGCATACTCGATTATACGAGTCTCGCGAATCATAGTTACTTTAATTTCACCAGGATATTTTAGTTCTTGTTCTATTTTTACTGCAATATCATGCGCTATTATCTTCGCTTCAGCATCTGAAACTTTTTCTGGCGTAACAAATATGCGTATTTCACGTCCAGCTTGCAAGGCATATGATTTTTCAACGCCAGTAAAGCCATTTACTAGAGCTTCAAGTTCTTGCAATCTCTTCAAATAATTTTCTACTGAGTCACGACGTGCTCCTGGGCGTCCTCCAGAGATTGCATCGGCTGTCTGCACGATGACGGATTCGATAGTTTCATAAGGATGATCTTCATGGTGAGACTTCATAGCGGTGATGATACGTTCGTCTGCTCCGAATTTCTGCAAAATTCTCATACCTATCTCAATATGTGTACCTTGGACCTCATGATCAAGTGCTTTTCCTATATCGTGGACGAGTGCACCAGCTTTCGCTATTGCGACATCGGCTCCAAGTTCTTCTGCGATCATTCCTGCGATGTGCGCCATTTCAATAGAGTGTTGCAAAACGTTTTGCCCATAACTTGTACGGAAATATAATCGTCCGATAATGGCGACGATGCGTGGATCAAAGTTGAATATTCCACATTCGTAGACTGCTTGTTCTCCTTTTTCTTTAATTATTTTATTTATTTCTTCTTTTGCTTTTTCTACCAACTCTTCAATCTTAGCTGGCTGAATACGTCCGTCCAAAATCAAATTTTCAAGTGCAAGACGAGCGACTTGGCGTCTGATAGGGTCGAAAGAGGAGATAATGATAGAGCCTGGAGTATCGTCTACAATGAGCTCAACACCAGAAGCTCGCTCAAAAGCCCTTATATTTCGGCCTTCTTTACCAATAACCTTACCCTTGATTTCATTGTTTGGAATACTGACTATTGTGGTCATTAGTTCGGAAGCGGTACTGGAAGCCAAACGCTGGATGGAGGTTGCCAAGATGTCCTTTGCTCTTCTATCTAGCTTCTCCTCATTACTATTTTCCAGCTTTTGAATTCTAATTAAAATATCTTCTTCATATTTCTTTTCAATATCTCGCATCAACTCTTCTTTTGCTTCATCAACTGACAATTTTGCTACTCTTTCAAGTTCGGCCATTTTTTCTGTCTCCAACCCAACGACTTTTTCTTGAATCTTTTTTATTTCATCAACCTTTAATTTGATATTCTCTGCTTCTTTGTTTATTTCTACTTGTCGAACGTCCAAAAACTCATCTTTTTTGATAAGTCTTTTTTCTGTTTCCTTAAATTCTACTTCGTGTTTCTTTTCTTCTTCTTTTAATTCGGCGAGTCTTTTCTCTGCTTTGTTTTTTGCCTCATCTGTGATCTTTTGTGCTTCTTCTTTAGCACCGACCAACATTTGCTTGATATCAATTTCTATAGATTTTCTTTTTCCTAACGCAACAATTACTCGGAGATAATACCCGATGCCCACACCCAAAAGGAGTACTAGGACTCCAATTAAAATTACTATTAATGTACTCATAAGCCTTGTGTCGGCTTATAAAAACAGACCACTATACTTGTAGTTTTGCCTTTACGCAAAAGATGTGAAAATTTTTATCTAAGATTTTAACTTGCAACAACATATATTGGATATTTCTATAAACCAAGTGAAAATAAATTTTTAAAAGTCAACACTTATAATATAACAAAATGCACCCATTTTGTCTAATCTTGTCTATATTTGCATTTTTCTTTAATTTGTGCGATAATATAAACGAAGAGCCAAAACGAAGGGCTCAATTGCACATATACTCAATGGAGGTTGTCGTGGTTAAAAGTATTGAAGTAACTAAGAAATTTGTGGAACCAAATATTGAGATTCCACAAAAAGAGAAGTTAGTTAAAATCAATAAAAAAGTGCCATTTGCCGTACTGGAACAGTATAGAGCAAAGTCTAGTATAGGGAATGGACCACCAACAAGATTAAAACCTCGTAACTTTTAAAATCTCTATTAGCGCTAGAGAGCCTCACCGATTCTTATTACTGTTGGTGGGGTTTTATTTTGTCTATTTGAGTAAAAAATTAAGATTTAGTCGCTGGAGTTTTAGATTTTGTGACTATTTCGTCAACGATTCCGTATTTTTTAGCTTCATCTGCGTCCATAAAGAAATCCCTTTCTACATCTTTTTCTACTTGTGGAAGCGGTTTACCTGTATTTTTGGCTAATATTTTATTTAAATTATCTTTCGTTTTCAAAATATGTTTTGCAGTGATGGCAATATCTGTCGCTTGTCCTTCTACTCCACCCAATGGTTGATGAATCATTACTTCAGCGTTCGGCAAAATAAATCTTTTACCTTTTTTACCAGCAGATAAAATAATAGCTGCACCAGAAGCCGCGATACCGACACAGAAAGTGGAAATGTCGGGGCGAACATGATTCATTGTATCTACAATTGCGAGAGTGGAAGTGACAGAACCGCCAGGGGAGTTTATATAGAGATAAATATCTTTTTTAGAGTCTTCAGATTCGAGGAAAAGAAGTTGTGCAATGACAATATTTGCCACATTATCATCAATCGGACCAGCCAAAAAGACTATTCTCTCTCGTAAAAGACGGGAATATATATCATAAGCTCTTTCGCCAAATTGGCTTTTTTCAATTACTGTGGGTATTAACATGGGTTTATTATAGTCTTTTCATCTTAATTTTCAAGTGTTTATTTTCCCCATTTAGTTTATAATGAATTTACAAATTTTATGAAAAATTTGAGTGTCGTTCACAGAATAATAGGAATAAGTTTCATAGTGGTGGGATTAATCTCTTATATATTTCCAGTTCCAGGAAGCACCGTGCTAGTAGTTTTAGGTTTTGTTTGGTTAATAGGAAAAAATAAATCTCTATCTTTCCTAAGAAAAATTTTAGGTAAAAAAATATTTAAATCATTAAAAATAAAAGAGGTAGTAAAAGATATATAAATTATGTTTTTAAAAATTATTTTGAATTTTTTTATTGGTTTGATTATTGG
>JAKALG010000029.1 GCA_021813235.1 bacterium | reverse complement strand
CCTGTCTTCTTTGCTCATTTTTTCAAGTATCTCATTCCCTGATTTCTTGGCGGCTTTGGCGATGATTTTCTTCACCTCTTTTTGGTTCTTCTCAAAATCGCTCATGGATTCTACTGATGGTTTGTGCATGTTATTTCATGTGTTTCTTCATAGCCGACCTTTGATGTTTTCGAGCTTCACGCTGTTCCGAAAATGCGATGGCAACGGCCTGTTTCTCTGGCTTGCCATGCTTCCTTTCAATGGCGATGTTCTCGCCTATGGCCTTTTTTGATGTTGAATGTACGAGTGGCATATTTTTATAATTTATTCATTGGGACTTCTTTTAATAAAGCGGACTCTTGGGCTGGAACTGGCGGAGGGGTTGGATTGACTCCTGGCGGTGCTTGGGGAAGCGTCATATCGCCCTCTGGGGATGTTTGAGGCGGCAATTGCCCACCCTGTGCTGGCTGGCCTGTAAGAGACTGCAAATAGGCGGCAGGGTTCAACTTATAGGTCATAAGCTCAATGGCTGATTCGGTTGGGTTGGAATCATGCAACCTCTCGAATAGGGCCTTAGGAGCGAGAGCCTCAGCGTTCCATAGGTCTATGGCCTCATTTCTCTCCGTCATATCATTCTTGGGAATCAAAGAACCAGGTTGAACAGAAATATATAGTTTTCTGTCAGCCGGAAACTCATTTGATTCGAGAGTAATGTATTCAAGTGCATTATTCGGCCCCATTATTGAAGCCACATGCGAAGTGTCGTAATAGACATACATCATCTGTACCATCCAGTTGAAGCACAAAGCGGCAACTTGCTCTATGTATTCCGTGATACCTCCACCAATCCTTGAAGTGTCCTGATTAGCTGTGATTATCTTACCTCGGACAGTATCCTCATCCTCGACACCTTGTGGAGTTGAACCTGATACACCGAATATCTCAAGATATCGGTCACGATAGTCTTTAAGAGATTGATAAATGAAGTTAGGAAGTGCTGGGCCTTGTTCACGCTTATAAGCTTGATTTATATCTCCAGTAGGAACTACTACTGTTCTGCCCTGTCTGAGAGCGTCAGATACTTGTCCAGCTTGTTCTTTGTTAAAGAATTGGCCGGATACAACAGCTCCTCCATTCGTATTATCTGCGTTTCGGTCAATCTGCTTTAGGCGCTTGTTGATAGCATCCTGCAAAACCAGACCTTGAGCCACAAGTGAGGTTTTATCAACAGGCTCATCCCCTAAAGTGAATACCCCAAGGAACATATAAGGCATCATCGGAATTGGTAAATGGTTTTTACCAGGCAAAGCTTTTTTTATTGGCTTACCATATTCGTCTACGCTTTCAGTTTCTTTGTCATAATTCCAATGAGGATTTTTTGATTTAGCCAAAACTATATCTCCTAGAGTGAAAAAGACATATTCATTTGTCCACCATTGAGTAAATCTAAATAGTGAACCAAGTTTATCACCACACATTTCCTTAATTTCTTTTTCTTTTTTAGGAAACCGAACGATTAGATTTTTAGCAGTATCTTGAGTTAGTTCACCAATATAATCTCCATGAAATATACCGTCTTCGACATATCCATTTGGGTCAAGGATAATGTCTTTCGGTCGTACCACTTTCAAGTCAATTTCGTTCTTTTCTGCATTCCATCCTATTTTTAGAATACCGATATATCGCATAGACCAATGTCTAACCATTTTCTTTATCTTGGTCTTGAGATTAAGAGTTTGAGATAGATATACAAGCATGGTCATCACCTTTTCTGCTAGCTTGTTCATCTCTGGCGTATTGTCGGTATTTACGACAGGGTCAGGATTTTGCTGTGAAGCGATTGGCAACACAGTTTCTACAGCCTCGAATGTTATATTATCAACGAGCGGTCTCTTACCATTCTCATATTCTGTATCCGGAAACTGTCTACCAGCCCAATAACGCTCATTCGTATCACCTTCTTCGTTCACGCGCTTCCACGAAGCTGAACCTTTCCATTTTTTTTCCCAATCTTTTTTTTGCTCAATAAGGTCTTCATCATTCATTGAAAGCTCCAATTCAGCCGAAATATCCACAACACCCTCTTGATGGTCAGCTGTGGAACCTTTGGTCTTATTGAATCTCGCAAAGAGACTGTAGAAACCGTCTGTTAGGTATCCCATGAGAAAACGACGAATACTCTCTCGAGTATCCGCCTTTGGTTTAGGTAAGGATTATTAAGTTGTCCTAAGAATGATAACAAAACATACAAAACAAGTCAAGTATATATGGGGATAAGTAGTTTAAGTTAAGATTTTCCTATTTTATAAATATGCACTTGTGTCTCAATGTCGCATATCTTGCCGTCACTATTGAAGTTCAATATTGCCTTTCCATTCTTGACATTGAATACTTTATATGTCAAAAGCATATTGAATAAGTCCTGAAACTCTCTGAACTGACGGAATATTTCAGCCTCTTTATCATCCATATAAATGGCTATTTTGTTAGTTGTATCTCCAGTCATCTGATGAATTATTAGTAGGAAGTATAATTTTTGGAGCTGGCATTGTATTTTTCCATGATATTTCCGGAGCTTCTTTAATCTCTTTATTTTCTTCACCTACAAATGAAGCGGCATTATATCCAAACTTATCAATGCCTATACGCCAGTAAGCAGTTGCCAAAACCCAATCATCTCTATCGTTCCTCATCCAAGTATAGACAAGATTACCTAACGCGTCTTCTTCGGTAGTCCTAAATATGTGTGAATAATGAAGCCAATAATTCCACCATTTGTCAATATCACCATAAATAGGGAGTTTAGTAGCGTTTATTTCATCTACAACGAGTTGTATAAGTCTATTTCTATCAGCATATACCCAACCAAAATTGTCCTTTTCTCCCCATTTGATTAGTTGCATATTCTTTCTGTCTTTTTGGAATGAACATAGAAATACTTGACCGGGATATGTCTCTTGTAATTGTCTTGAACCTACTATATCACCTCCTTGGTCAATAACCATGACCCAATCTTTATACCGGTTTGCTATTCTGATTAGGTCTTCATATGTTTTGACTTCTCCATAATCAAAAAGGCCGTTCAAGTCGCCTATCACATATCGTATATCTACACCAGTATCAACTCCAATGACAACTCTGCCTTTTCTTTCATTATGAGAAGTCAGACATTTTTCTATAGCATCCAAAGTTACTTTGTTTTGAGAGTCTTGATAAGGCAATCCCAAGACATAATTGGTGAAGTATTGAGCATCTTTTTCTTTGAAGTCCTGCTGTATTTTAGATGCTGGTATCCACGCACACATAAGTTGTGAAATGTGATAGCCCACGAATGGTTGGCCGTTGTTTAAGCCAATCCAGCGTCCATGCCGCCTGTCATCGTCTGAAAGCTCCATATGGCAACCTTTGCACACATACTTGTCGCCTTCGATAGATTCAGGCCATGAGAGCATTTGCTCTTTGCCACAATGTGAGCACTTAATGAACCATTCTTGCTTGTTTGATATCTGCCAATATTTATCTACGCCGCTTCCAACCAAAGAAGGATGGGAAAAATACCATCTCATTCCTCCCTTCTCAGCTTGTAGACGAGTTTCATATTGAATAATTACTTCTGCCTTGCTAGCATCCACTTCATCGTGAATGTTTAGCCCTGATGACACCATCATAGCGGCCTTGTTTGTCCAAGTGCCACGCCAATAGACAATATTATCACCAACAGTCTTTTGCTCGACACTATCGTGCTCTTTAACCCAATCTAGGAATATAGGATTTTGGGCTATGATGCGGTTTACTTTGCCACCGGCCATATCAACAACATCGGATTGCGTAGGAAGCGTATAAATGATATCGCGCTTCTTATTCTTGGATACCCATAAAGTCTTTATAAGACTCATTACAGTCGCACCTATTTGCGGAGGTTTGAGCAGGACTTGCAAAGGAGACATATCCTTGTATATGTCCCATAGAAACATGTGGTCTTTGAAGGTAATCGGTAAACCCCGCTCATTCTTTATCTTGTAATGAGCCAGAAAGATATGAATGTTATGTTCTGCGAGTTGTTCAGGTGTGTAGCTCATTCATTGGGGAAAGTCAGAGACAAGTCATCCGTTTTGTCGTGATAGATTTTCATCAGCTTTTCCAAACCATCATCATCGTCTGTTATCCAAAAAATGTATAAACGATTCGTTGGGTCTGGTTTGCCTATCATTATCCACCCTGGTTTACCGGGTCGTCGTATGGGTGTTTCCCATTTAAGTGTGTAGTTCATATTTCTTTTTTAGTTCTTCTTCTATCCTATCTGCTATTGCTTGAATGTCTACATCATCGACAGATATAGGTTGGTTCAGGTTTAGGTTCATGCTCTTTTCGGGTGCATAAGCGCCTTTAAGCTTATAGGCCATGTCCAGTCCTTTGGAGACGGCTTGCGTATCAGGCCCAACATCTTCAATCTCATCGTCAATCTTGATGTGTTCTCTCTTATTAAGAAGCTCTAAGTGTCTTTTTGCTAATAGCTTATCTGGTATTTGGTCAGCTATTGACAAGATAGCTTTTACGATGTGAGGTTTTTTTAGGTTCTCCGTTGCTATAGCACTTGCTGTATTATACTTTTTCGTGTCATAATTTTTCAATGCCGCTTCTGTTCCATTTCCTGTCTTAACATAATCCTTTACAAACCCTTTTTCTTTCTTTGTAAGAGTATTCTTAAACTTTCCCTTTGTCTTTATCGTAGCGTTTGGTTCCGTAGGCTTTGATATAATCTTGGTTTCTTGTTCCATCTTTGTTGTATGGTTGGAGTATGTCTTTAGAGAAATGGCGTCTTTCTTCGTCTGTCCTTCTTTCCCATACTCCGGATAGGATGTGAGACGAGCACTTATCACAGGATATTTTACCTCCTGAATATCTAAGTGTCAATGTCTTATTACCGCACGAGCATTTAAGATACTTCATTCTTTTATAGGCTCTTTCTTGTTGGCTATATTTGCCATCGTCGTTAGAAATATGCCAGCGAATGACACAGAGTTTTCGATAGAACACCTTTCGACCTTTGTTGGGTCTATTATACCATTTTTAATCATATCTACATAGGTATCTGTCTTAGCGTCATATCCTTTTCCTTTGGGTAGTTTCAACAGGATATCCACATAATCTTTACCGGCATTTTCAATGATTATCTTCAAAGGATATTTAAGAGCGGCCGATAGTATCTTTTCACCAACCGTTTCCTGGCCAATTTTTTCTGCAATCTTTCTTAGTGTCATACCACCCCCTTCTACAATTCCTTCTTCAAGAGCTGATTTGGTAGCATTTACGGCATCTTCAATCTTTAGTTTAAGATATTTGGCCTCACTTTCTGTTTTAGCGCCTACTTTTATAACTGCCACACCGCCTTGCAATCTGGCAATTCTTTTTTCGATCAGGTCATATTCATTTTCATTCTTTATTTGCTTTAGAATGTTTTTTAAGTACTTAATCTTTGAGGCAGTTTTTCCTTTACCACCAATAATAACAGTCTTTCCGTAGTTTGAACCTACAGAGCGGGCAGTTCCAAGACACTTTTCGTCCAATGTTTCAAGTTTATCTGTTTCACGAGAAACAAGACGAGCGCCAGTTATCGTAGCAATATCTTCAAGGATTTCATTTCTTTGAGAGGCACATTTAATAACCAAAGAGTTAAATGACCCTTTTTGCCTGCTTTGTACAAGCATTGATAGAACAGTCAAATCAATATCATCGCAGAAAATAACCATTTCTTTATGTGATTGTGCTACTTTCTCAAGAAATGGCATTATTTCTGAAACTGTTTGTATTTTGCCAGCGAAACAGAATGTCTTTACATTTTGGTATTCTGCTCTATTGGCAGGAGCGTTTATCATGTATGGAGTAGCAAATCCTTTTTCCACTTGGTATCCTTCTACGATTTCGGTTTCAATATAAGGAGCTTGCGAGTCTTCAACTGTGATAACACCCTCTTTTCCGATTGTTTTGAAAATAGAAGTTATGATAGAGCCTATTTCTTTACTTTCTGAAGAAATAGTAGCAACATTCAACAAATCTTCATTGGTTTTTATTGGACGAGATAGCTTTTTAAGTTCATCAACTGCCTTGATAACTGCTTTGTTCAAGGAGTCCTTTATTTCCATTGCATTATCAGGATATTTCAATCCTTCATGAACCAAAGCTTGAGCCAATACAATTGAAGTTGTAGTACCGTCGCCGCATGACTCATTGGTCTTTAGGGCTACTTCTTTAATAGATTCAGCAGCTTGATTTTCGTTCTCATCTTCAAGTTGTATTTCATGGGCGATAGAAACACCGTCGTTGGTGATGACAGGCGCTCCATAACCCTTATCAATCATTGCGTTTTTGCCTTTGGGGCCAAGAGTTGCCTTTACAATGTCAGCAACAGCATTTATTCCTTTCATATTGGCTTCAAATGAAGCCTTACCACTTAGTATTTTTTTCATTTTTTAGCCATTATTTTATCAAACTCTGTAAAATATATTTCCTCTCCCTCCAAAACTCCCTTGAATGACCGTCGATGGTCAAACGCTACTTGCTGGCCTTTTCTAATATCTTTTACTTCTTCTCCTACAGATATTACTTTTCCAATCAAAAGGTCTACGGCACCATCCGGAATAGAAAAGGTCTTTGAACCTGATGGCTTAATCATCACAAACTTATTATTTGCTTGCATCTTGTTTATTTTCTATTTGTAAAGGAATAACAACAATTCTAGGAACGATTCCATTGACTGAAAATTGAAGTTGAGCACTTAAATCAAGATTATGTTTTCTGGAAAGTTCTTGATAATCCTTTAGGAAAGCTTCGATTTTTTCTTTATTATCATTGTTAACTTCTTCTTCTACTTTCTTACGGTCTCTATTCTTCATATAGTTTAGTTTATTTTAATAACTTTTTTTTCTGAATTTGCTTTATCAAATACATCTTGTTGACTTTGTTCTTCATCTGATAGACCAACAATATACGCTTTTTCATTATTTGTTTTTGATGGAAAAGGATTGTTAGCTATAAATCTTTCTATCTTTTCTTGGTTTTTTGACAAAACTACAAATGCTATAAAAGATATTATAATCGAAATTACTAAACCTGCAATACATCCTAATATGAAATAAATCATGAATGTAAATGAATTATAACTAATACCATTCCCAAACTTATTAAAGCTGTAAATGACCACAAAATTATTCTAGGAGTTATCATGTTTAAGACAATAGCATATCTACTATTTACTGTCCACAAGAGTTATACACAGTTTATAAACATTTCGCTTATTTGCATATTTTATCTTAAAGGATATAATTCTTTTATCTTTATCTGGATGGCTCCCTAAATGGAGTAACACAAGTTTCGTTTCTCTAGGGTACTCTTTCTCTTTTCTTTCTCTTTGTTCTAAGGGACTTGTTTCGTCCTTCGTTTTCTCTTTCAGAGATTCATATGCCAAAAGCCCCGCTATCTGGTACGGGGCTAGATGGCTATTTGAATTTTATGAGGTGAAGGAATATCCTCACCTCAATAGGAATACTAGCATAGTACCTGTTTAGCTGTCAAGCACTTCTCTACCTTTTCCTTACTCACCACAAAGCTCTTATGGGTCTTGGATTTACAGTAATACATGGGGCGTTTTAACATGAGATATAGTTTGGAGCCGCAGATGGGACACCTTTGTTGTTTGAGAGCTTCTAGGATGGGGAGGCCAAATAGTGTTCCGTCTGGTTTGAACTCTATCTGGCGGTATTTTGATAGAAGGTCTGGGGTCATTTCTTGTGAAGAGCAAGCCAAAGCTCGGCAACAGCTTCTTCAGGGGTTTTACCATTGTATCCCATTGCGGCAGGCGCATCAGCATTAAAAGCTCCCCATCCAGCTCCGTGCCTTTCCAGTTTGACCAAAAAATCTCCACACGCTTCTATAAGTTCCGAAAGAGTTGGACAGGCAATATTTCCTGGATTAAAAGCGGTTCCAACCGATTGAGATTTCCATAACATCGAACATTTATCTTGGGGAAATCCCGCCTCTTTTAATTTTTTAGCTAATTCGTATTTCATATTATTTAACTGCTTTTACAATCGCCAATAATGCTTTTGCCACTTTCTCTACTGTCTCCGGTTTGGAATCTATAAAAACGAAAGAGTTGGTCGGTTCGTTAAATCGGTTATATCTGTTCTTCTGACCGTTGGCAATGGTGAGTTTGCCAGTCTTTGCATCCACTTCGCACTTTATTTCAGTCTCGTGGTGGATATAGGTAGTAGAGAGTTTTGAGACTTTGGGTTTCATATCATTGATTGAGATTTGGTTCTTTCCGAGCCAGCCGATTATCAATGTATTCATTAACGACTTGGTGCATCATTCCTTTGATAGTGCGTCCTTCATTTTTGGCTAATTTGCTCAACTCTTTATAGGATTCCCTAGAAACCCTTATATTTAGGTCTTTTTTCATAGTTAAATCATATCACCTATGCAAGGATACTGCAAGGAGTTTATCCACAGGGTAGGGCTTGCACGCTTTTTGCAATATGCTATCCTTACATTCAGAGGGAAGGTTCACTGACATCAAAGCAGGGGTAACAAGCAATGACAAACAAAGAATTAACGCTTGCTCACTTAGAATACATAAAGAAAGATGGCGTGTTCGAACTATCTAAAAGATTCACCATGAAAATGTTTCGTGAAGAACTTAATCGGGAGAGCGGACAAAGACCAGAAGATGGGGGCAAAAGTTGGAGAAATAATGTGTTTGGTAACCGAAAGCGTGCGTATGGAGATTATCTTTTCAGACAGGATAGAGACATGTTCATGGACAATTATAGGAGATGGTTATTATCAAAGGTCGCAACAAAATAAACCCTGCTTTGATACCAGTGAGTCTCCCCAGAGGTTCATCGAATGCGGCGTTCCACATATTAGACGGTGTTAAAAACCGAGATTGAGAGTGGCCATTATCTCTCCCGTCTACTGCCTATATCTGGTTCGTCGCCGTCGGTGAATCTCCCCATGTTCC
>JAKALG010000028.1 GCA_021813235.1 bacterium | reverse complement strand
GGCTTGTGCTGTTGCATTTTGAGATGCACTTATATTAATTACATCATGACTGATAGGTAAATAAAAGTCTGTGTTTATTACTCCTTCTTTATATGCGTGATATTGATAATTAGTTCCATCAATAGTTAGTGTTCCATTTGTTACACTAATGTTATCAATATTATGATTATGGGCTACTTGTATTTCTGCAGGTGTTAGATTAGTGAGATTAAGATTGACTAAATTAAACTTTCCTACGAATCCTTGTCCTAATGTTGTTTGTGAAAATAATACTATTCCAATTATTGCAGTCAATACACTTAATATTGTTATTTTATTTTTCATTAGTTGCCTATCCTCTTTATATCTATTTGTTTTTTATAGACTTGTATGGTTGAAGTTCCGTTTGTGTCTGCTATTCTTAAAGTAATATTATCTCCAGCATTTATTCTTGCTTGTCCTTCTCCAGTCATTCTTATGAAATTATTTGATTGTCCTATTTCAAAATCAAATGTATTGTTAATCTGATTTCCATTAATGAATATGTATCCTAAATAATTATGATTATTAGAACCTATTGCTCTATAAGACCATGATATATCATAAGCTCCTGAACCAAGATTATCATTCAAGACTAAATTCGTATTGTTTACTAAACTGAATCCATTGTTTAAAGTTATTTCAGAGAAGTTTACTATCTGTAATGTTTGATTTAAAGGTATTTCTGTTACTCCAGATGTACTTATTGTATCAATACCGCCAAAGAATCCGCCCGATGATAAATTTCCTGTTATGTTTGTGTTTCCTATTACATCAAGAGCTTGGCTTGGAGTTGCAGTTCCTATTCCAACTTTAGTTGAATTAACGAATAATAAATTAGAAACATTTAACTTATTTAATATATTAACTCCTCCATTGCCAACAACTGCAGGATTCAAAACTAGATTAGCTCCATCTGCTTGAATACATGAATATTTAGTTGCTCCGAAATAAAGACATGGATTTAATGAACTATTTAAAAATACATCTCCATCAACCTCAAGTTTAGTATTAGGATATGGAGTTCCTATTCCTACATTACCTGCGACTGGAACAAAAGATAAAATATTTGTTGCTCCTGTTGTATTAGCTATTAAAAACATATTCTGTCCTACTGAACCTTGAGCTAAGAAGAAGTTTTGTCCTGTAAATTTGAATACTCCATCTCCAGTTTGTGTATAACCTGAAATGAAATCTCCCGGAAGCCCAGCAACTCCAAATTCATTATGATATCCTCCACTATCTACTCTAAACCATGCAGGATTCCCATTAGGCCTTGCTACATTCACTTGTCCTATTGGACTTGTAGTTCCTATACCTAAAGCTCCTCCGCTTGTTTGACCTATTGAAACAACACCATCATTAAATGGATTTAGTATTAAAGTTTTCCAAGCTACATTATGATTTACAGAATAAATATATCCATAATCATTTGTTGAATCATAACCAATTCCTACATAATTTCCAGAACCATTTGAACTATATGATTCTAAGTTAGGTGTATGTGAACCATCAGAATAAAAAGATGAACTTCCTGCTGATAAAGCTCCTCCGCTTAAATTATAGTTTCCTAAATTAACATTTTTATTTGCTCCGTTATATGGAACATAAGTCGGAGTTAAGTTTCCTATCTGAACATAAGTATTAGAAAGACTAGATATATTATTATTTATATTATTATTCACATAAGCGAATGTTGTAAAAGAAGGAGCGACAAAAGCTGGAATGAATGTCGAAGGAATATAGCCTTGCCAATATACTGAATTGTTTACGAATGCTGTATTGTTGTTGAATGCAATTATATTATTAGTTGGTATTAAGTTTGGTAAATTTGTAGGTTGTTGATTTATTGTTAGTCCTATAGCTGAAGTTATAGGAATAAAAAATATAAAACTAAACAATAGAACCTTGTTCATTTTACCACGTCCAAGGTTTAAAAACTGATTTCTTACGATTCATCTGCTGATACATCATTCCTTGGTTTCCATTAGATATTGGTTCAGATTGGTTTACTACTCTTGCAGAGTTAAGGTCTCTTCTTTCTTCTCCATTCAATGCTCTCCTATAAGAAGATTCTGCCATACGAACTAAAGACATTACTATACTTTCATATTGATTCCATTTATATTCATTATCGAATTCATAAGCTTCTTGGTTTCTGTATATTAATTGTCTTAATTCATGAGCTAAAACTTTCATTCTCTCTTTTATTTCTAATTTATCATAGTTAGATAATACTGTATTTTTATTTATAATCATATTAATTGTTCTTAATACATCATTAACTCCTTTGTCATTTAGATACACTTCTGCTTTATTTGGATTTGGTTGCCATGAATCAGATTGTCCATTTTTTCCTCTTATAAAAATATCATTTCTTAGATAATGTTCTATTTGTTCTACTTCATTAAAACTCAATTGCCATTCTACTAGATTTGGTTTCTGTTGTTGTGAGTACATTGCAGTAGTAGCATAACCTTGACTTGACTGAGCTTCTCTTGCCCTAGCTTGAAATACTTGTGCATCAAGCTCTTTTATATAATCTTCATCTACCACTACTTGATTACCCATTATGGAAATAAGTTTGCTGCATCATCTGCCTCCTTATGCAGATTTCCTAAAGGAATATAACCAGAAGGATTAGTAACTACATATGGATTAGCTTGTTGAACTTTTTTAGTTATAAAGCTCGGCTTTAGTTTTAATCTAGAAGGTTTTGACTTTGGTAGAGTCTGCTTTCCATATGATTGTTGTTGATTTCTAAACTTTAAAAAATTCTGGATTGCTGATGGCTTTTTCCCTAAGACTTCTGTTTTAAATCTATTCTTAACTTCTTTGTTTCGTTCTCTTTGGAGTTCTCTATAAAATATTCTCCTTTGTTGTGGGGAAAGTTTTTTTATTTCACTAGAATACTTTTTAAAATCTATCATATCCTATTTAAAGATTGTAACTATTTAACACTTTCGCTTGACGCCTTGCCTCCTGCAAGGCTGTCTTTTCACTTCCTGTTTCTATTCCTATCTTTTGAATAAATGTATTTGGAGTTATTATTCTTTGTCCTTTTCTTATTTTATATTCTCTAAAGTTTTGTCCTGGCCTGAAATATATATCTTGCTGTGCAGTTAATCCAGTTTCTACTAATTTAAATGTTCTGGCTAATGTTCTTTCAGTTTCACTTTCTCCTAAGAATAATGCTTTTCCTTTTGTTAAATTAGTTGCTAATGGTTGGTACTTTCCTCTACGTTTAATTAATACTGAATAGCTTTTATTTAATCTACCTATATACTTCTTTTTATCTCTACCTATTTCTTCTTCTCTTGTAATAGGAACATAAGGAACACTTTGAGTTGTTGGTGTAGTTGTAGAAGAACCTCCTGAACTTGTAGGAACGAATGGAGAATTGACATAAATACTACTTGCACTTAATCCTGGAATATTACTAAATGAACTATCTGGAGAATAAGAACCCAAATTAGAAACATTTGATACTTTAGAAATTGAGCTTACATTACTCGCACTTGAAATATCCGATATAATAGACTTACTGGATATAGGGGCTAAATATGAACTACTTTCATAATTTGTATAAACTCCTGATGCGATATTTATTGGAGAACTTATTGGAGACTTAGCATAAGAAGGTAAGACTGAACTCTGTAATGGCTGTGGTTCTCCCTTTGTATTTATTTCTAAATCTGTTTTAATTCCCTTAGGTATAATAAAATCTTCTTCAATAGGAACTCTTCTTCCACCTATCTTAAAGTAGAATTCATTTCTTATAGGTAATCTTTGTCCATAAGCTATTCCTTCTACTTCTCTTTTGTATAAAGGTAAATTGAAAACGCCTTCTTCAGTTGGTTCACTAAATATATATTTCTTAATTGGCTTTCCTCCTACTTCGTAAGGATTAGGAACTTTTATTTCATATCCTGGATTTTCTATTGCTTTGGCATAAGCTGCGTAAACTTGTGGTTTTCTTCCTATTAGCGTATCTGCTGTTTGAGGAATTAAAGAATAAGAATACTTATTTCCTATTCTTAAGAATCTAATAGATACACCTTTACCTGAAAAGAATTGACCTGCTTCCCCTATTTCTGGAGTTGCTATTTCTTTTCCAGTAGCAGAATAACCAAATGCGTTTTTTTCTGAAGGTAGATTTAGTTCTCCAGTCTTTGGTAATCCATATTGTGCTATGTTCTTCCCAGTAAAGAATTCTAAATGTTCTGAAGGATTAGCATAAGGAAATGATGCTCCTTCTTTTCCTTTATATAAAACTCCTTCATAAGCTGCTTGAACCTCTGGAGCAACTATTCTGTACTGCCTTTCTAAAAATTGTCCTTTCTCATATCCTTTAAGATAATTAATAATACTTGAAGGCTCTGACAATTTAATTCCTTCATATCTTTTCATGTAAACATTTTGTCCGTTTCTGGTAAATGGTTCTAAATCTAATGGAGCTAATTTTAATTCAGTCATACCTGCGGTTCTTTGAATGTCATATAAAGCAAAAGAACTTTTTGCTCCTAATCTATTCCCTGCTTCAAAACCTAAGAACCCTGGAACTTGTTCTCCTAATATGGTTGCTGCTTCATATGGTGTTTTAGATTCTACAAGACTTTTAACTGATTTAACTCCGAAATAAGCTCCTGCTCCATAATTTACTATATTCTCTCCTAATGCTATAGTGGTAGCACTTACTCCTAAATCACTAGCTATTAATCCAGCTGCCGCCGTTGTGCCTCCTAATGCTGCTCCTATCGCAGTTGTTAATATAACTTGTGATGGTTTATTTAATAATAAATTATATGCCCCTATTCCAAATGCTCCTAAAGCTGCTCCCACTTCTGCTAATCTTTTTGGTTGTCCTCTATTTTCAAAATATTTTTCATATTCAGAAGCATTAAAATCTACTGGCTTTAATCCAATATCTGCTGCTAGTTCTTTAGTTCCAACATCAAATATATTTAAATTTTCAGCTATATTTGTTTTAGCTACATTGTAAAGATTATATTCTCCTATTGGTTTAGGTGCTTGTTGGCTTCCAGGGATAGAAGATAAATAATATGCTGCTTCATTTTCAGTTGCCTGTCTCTCTAACTGTCTACCAATTACAGTTGGATTTATATAAGTTATTGCTCCAGATGATTCTGCTTTTAAATATGGAGCAGATTGTATTTGTGTTATAGGTATTGGAGAAGGAGCTTCTATATTTATTGCAGAAGATTTAGTTAAGCTTGGAATATTAACATTTAATTGTGCATCTGATATTCCCTTTATATTTAAAATATTAGAATTAGTTTGAACAACCTTATCAGATATGCCTGTCAATATGTCTCTCTGTGAAGGAGAAGGAACATTTATTATTGGAGTTCCAGTTGAAGCTCCTGGTGTTGGAGAAACTAATATACCTGTCGAAAGTGGATTTCCTAACTCCTGTGCTGAGACATATGTTCCTTCTGTTGCAATCGTGTGCCCTGTAATCGTGCCTTGTACCAAATCTTTAACACTACCAAAAATATTATTGAAGAAAGAATTAATAGAAGATGAGCTTCCAATGTTCCCCACATCCATCCGATTATTATTCCCAATAGATACATTAAGGTTGGCATTACTTCCAGACGTAATTACATTATTTAAATCTTTTTCTATCTTTACTGGATTAGTAGTCTGAGGTGATATTGGTTTTAATTGTAATACTTTAGAAGCTTGAGGACTTAACTGTGCTGCTTCTTGAGACGTAAGACTTATACTTCCACCAGTCTTTAATTGTTCTGCAGCTGTAGGATTAATGGTATTTAATTCTGTTATAGCCTTTTGTAATGCTGCTCTACTTAGATTAGCAGAACTTTCTGCTTGAATCTCTGAAGCTCTCCCTTCTGTTACTGCATTCACATATTTTTGATAATCAGATAATGGAACTGTATTTGTCTGAGCCTGAGATATTAAAGAATTAGCAGTTGCTGTATCTCCTTTATACAATAGTTGAGCTACAGACTGTTTTAATGGAGATAAAGATTCTGCATTTTGTTTTGCTATATTTATAGCAGTATCTAAAGCATGGCTTTGTGCGTTTAAGATATTTGCTCTACTTGCTATGTCTGGTTTACTTTGGACTGGAGCATCTTCTAATTGTTTTATATAATTTTCGTGTTGCAAGTCTACTTGGGATTTCTGAGCTACCAAATTATTTACGATATCATTTGCATTCTGTATTGTTCTATTAGCAGTATTGAATTCTGGTGCATTTACTATTCCTTGACGCTTTGTTTCTAAGGCTATTGATTGTTGCTGAATGGTTGAACCTTCTCCAAATCTTCGAGCAGCAATAGGAATAACTTGTTCTACGTTGCCTTCTGCTAAATTTGCGTTAGCTTGATTGATACTTGCTAAATCTCCTCCAGGTCGTACAACTGCTTCTCCAAATCTTGCCATTAAGGATTCATAGTAATCTTATCTATTTATATTTTTCTAAATTTCAAAAGATAAAAAAAATTAAAATATCGGTTTGAAAATAGCCTGTGATTTATTTTCCTGAAGTATTCTTGTTTCACTAGATTGTATATAAACTGGCTTTTCTACTATTTTTTCTACTATCTTTGTTTCTATTATTGGTTTTATTCCAGCTTTTTTTACACACGACTTACAAAAGTCGTGACCTGATTCTTCAAAGTGTATTCCTAGTTCTTTTATATCTAAAGTTTCATCACATTCTTCGCAGTCAAATGTATCTTCATCTTCTGCTTCCTTTGAATTATCTTTTTTTATTTCATCATCAGTTAGCATACTTCCACCACATTCTTTACAATCTATACTTCCATTCCCAGCATCAAGAATTTCTTGATATTTCTGTTGAGATATATTAACTATACGACTACAGGAATCACAGACTAATTTCATTTGTTTATATCAAAGAGCTTTAACAATCCTTTACCAGAATCTCCGAGAACTATTTTTGAATTATTCTTTAAAGATTCTTGGGCTACTTCATACTGTTTTAATTTTTGTGCATTACCCTTAAATGATTTATTAACCAAAGTAAATGCTTTGGCTGCTCCCTCTGCTCTTAGGATACTTGCTTGTTTATCTCCCTCGGCAGATTTAATAGCTGCTCTCTTAATACCATCTGCTTCTGTTTCTTTAGCAGTCGCAAAATCTACAGCTGCATCTTTTGTATTTTGAGCCTTGATAACGCTGTTCATTGTTTCCTGAACATCCTTAGGAGGTGTTATATCCTTTAATTCTACTTTAAGGACTTGTACTCCCCAATCAGAAGTCTCTTTAACAAGAATCTTCTGCAATTCTGCATTTAAAGTATTTCTTTCTGAATTAACATCTTTGAATACCATTGTACCTATAACATTTCTTGCAGTCGTCCTTGCTATTGTATTAAGCTGAGAGACTACATCATTCACATTATAGACAGAGTTACATACACTCTTTTCATCAGATTTAACTTTGTAGTAAACTACCAAATCAACTAAAGCATTTAGATTATCCTTAGTAATTATCTCTTGTGGTTCTATGTGTGTCATGCACTCAGTTGTATTTACTTTTATAATTCTTTGGAATAATGGAACTATCCAATTAAATCCCTGAGAAGCAAAACCAGTATATCTACCCATCGTTTCTTTTAGGCCCCTTTCAGTTGGTCTTATAATTCTAATCCCTGAAGCAAAAAAAATCCCAAGAATTGCTATGCATATCCATATTAAAATGCTCATTTATTTATTGCCTCCTTTCACTTGTACTTGTCGAATATTTATTTTAGAATAACATTGAGGGCAAGTAATATAATACTTACTTTTGCCTTTATAGTTCCATTCTCTTAAACATCTTTTACATTTTACTTTCATTTTATTTTTCTTGGTCTATACTCTAAGTTTACATTAATAAACCAAGCAGTTAATTTAATTGTAGAAAACCCAAATATTATTGTGGCTACTAGCTTGTCTGCTTCTGTAGGAAATTCATTTAATAATATAGCCCAAGTGTATATATAGAATATAATTACTCCTATGAATAAGATGCCTAGTATATTAGACAATAAAGTTTTCTTTACATCTAATTCCATTATCTGATAGTCTATTCCTTCGCTCATTTTAGCTTTGCTAATCTAGTAGCCCACTTCATATTTAATTCTATCCAATCATTAAAGAACAATCTACCCAATAATATAGACAATCCTCTAATCACTAGACTTAATATTTTACCTAATCCCCATCCTACTAGAATTATACCAACTATCGCAAATAAGCATAATGTTAGTAAGAATGCTCCTAGTAACCACATTAAGAATATATTCGAGACTATTGGAATCGGAGCGACGTATGGAATCAACAGCTTATATAAAAAGTATGGGAGAAAAACAAAGGCTCCTATCTCTAAGAACTTTAGTCCATAGAAGATGCTCATCACCCTTGTTTTATTTACCACTTATTACTCACTTACTACTACTATTTATATCTTTCTATTTTTAATTTGCAACTATAAAGAAGTAAATTAAATAAGCTAAGATATAAGACAATAGAATAAATGGAACAAAAGGAATTTCTTTTTGTTTATTTTTATTTAGTATCCTATTTGATACTGCACAACAAATTAGAACAATCATTAAGAATAATGAATCATATAATCCTAAATAAAGAATAGAAGTCACTGGAAATAATGTAGATATTCCCCAGATAAGTTTAGAATCTGCTCCACCCCAAAATCCTATTAAATATAAAACATATCCTAAAATAATAAAGATAATACAGTTTAATAAAATTAAAATAGATTGAGAAGTAATTAGTCCTATACACATCATTAAAAGAAAAATCCAATCTTCTACTTCTTTATTTTTTATATCCTGAACTGATGCAAGTAATAATAGAATAAAACCTGATAGGAAAATAAAAGGAAACATTTTAATAGTTGAGTAATGTTTAGTATTTAAATTACTATGGTAGAAGAGGGTGGTTCAAATTCAAGGTTCAATGCAGCCGTCGCACAGATGGAGCGAATCGATTCCTTACAACGTGCTATGAATGCAGCTAGATTTAATAGATTCTTAGTTAATGAAGAAACTATGACTTACAACTATCAAGTGACTATATCTTCAATAAAGGGGTTGTATCAAGAGATAAGTAAAAAACTATC
>JAKALG010000027.1 GCA_021813235.1 bacterium | reverse complement strand
GGAGAGATGTATAACTGTCTTGAATCTCTGGACCACAATGTTTTGGGAATCTTCTATGTGAAAGATACCGCTGGTGTGCTTCGCACGGTCTCTGTGGGCTGGTACGGCGTCGGCTGGGGCGTCGTTGCGGACTCCGTCGAGAGCCCGTTCAGGTGGGATGATGGCGACCGGGTGTTCTCTCGCAATAAGACCCTCATTCCCTCTGACAATCTGACCCTCGAAGCCGCAATCGAGCTCTGCCAGAAGAATGGTTTAATAGTTAGTAAGCCGCTAAACTAACATGAACAGAGAAATAAAGTTTAGGGCGTGGGACGGAAAGAAAATGATTTTTTGGACTCTTAATGATTTAGTTTCCCGATTCAACACTTCTGATTATAGTGGAGATGACAAACCTAGTATTTTCTTCACATGGATGCAATTCACCGGCCTAAAAGACAAGAATGGCAAGGAGATATATGAGGGGGATATAGTAGCAGAGAACGAATTGGTTGCGGGGGATGTATATGACGATGGACGCCGCATACATACTGTTAAATGGCAAGAAATAGAAAGCGGTTTCTGGCCCTTTGCTGATACTCCAGGAAACTGTGGTTGTTGTGCTAGCGGCACTGATTCAACTTCAGTAGAAGTCATCGGCAACATATTCGAAAACCCTGACCTCATCAACTAACATGACCTCACCATCAAGTTTCTACAAAGAGAAGGAGAAAGAGTTTGATGAGCTGTTTTTCGCCACCATCAAACTTTCTTATCCTCTCCAAAGCATAGAAATCAAATCCCACATTCTCTCACTCTCTCTTGGATTATTGGAGAGGGTCGTAGAATGGACAGAAAGCCATGCCGAAGAAAGACCGACCCCAGAGCATGAGTGTCATACATGGTGTTGTGGCAGATGTCCTTTTTGTGATTCTAACAATGGAATAATCAATGCCGAAGACCTCCTCGCCTTCATCAAGGAAGAAAAGAAGCGGATAGAGGATGCCAAGTAGCCATGCAGATATTACAAGCGATAAAAGAAATAACATGAAATTATATCCCTTTTACATCACCGCCAACCTAATGGACGACAGTGGCCTAACTGTAATTGGCTTAGAGTTCATAAGGGGGCAATTTTCAAAAAAATGGATGATGACAGTTGCAGTCCTAAATTGGCAAATCAATATTTCTGTAATGTAATATACTACACCCAAGCTATAAAAGATTTAATATACTAAACATGTATACATTCTATAAAATATGGTATTCCGTATCAATTCTATGTGATAGGATTAAGTTTGCATGGCAAAGAGCTGTAAGAGGGTATGATGATACTGCTTATTGGAGTTTAGACAGTTATATTACAGAAATTGCTCTGCCAGTTCTAAAAAAGTATGCGGGAAACGATGGTATGTCTGCTTATCCTATTGATGATGATATTCGAAGCCTTGTAGATTGGAAAATTGTCCTTAATAAGATGGTTAGAGCATTTCAACTAATTCATGACTTTGAATATGCGGAGGGAGAGTTTAGTGAGTTTGAATCTGACAGTATTGAAAAATATACTGTGTTATCCAAGGAAATAGATGAAGGATTGATGTTGTTCGGTAAATATTTTAGAAGTCTTTGGGATTAAAACAAAACATCCGGTCGATACGGATGTTTGTCAATGCCGTCATTTGGCGGTCAAGTAACTACATTATATAAGGTTTAGTTTTTTTGCGCAAACCCAAGCTTGTAATCCTTGACGGTCATATATGTACCTAGCGGCTTTTATATTTCCTGACAGTGTATAAGGGTCTATACCGTTTCTTTTAAGGTCTGGAAGCCATAGTGGATTGATTTGCATTACACCTATATCATCAGTGACTCCAACCAATACTTGGCCATTATCATCGTATTGTTTTAGTTCACTTTCACATTGAGCTACTTCAACCATTACGGTTTGAGGGCCAAACTCCTCTCTTATCATATTTGCAATAGTTGTGGTAGACGATACAGGAGTGCTAGAAGCATACACAACCGTTGCAAATAGCAACGAATGGATTAAGTTAGTTATGATAGTTTTTTATCGCAGACTAAAACGATACACCAGCGGCTTTGGCGGCAGTAACGACTGACTTGTGGCTAAAGTAAACATATAAACCACCGACAATCTGAATCAAACCTTCAACTACCGTGGTTAAGGAATCATTTCCAAGATTAATTCCAAAACGAGGAAGAATTGCGGCCAAGACCATTACTGCTACGGTAACATAAGTGCTATTCATTTTTTAATTGGTTAGCTTTTAATGGTCAAGTTTAGTGTGTTGGGCGTCAGGTTGGGAACTGACGGAGCCAACTGAGTATCTACGATATCGTAGACAATGGAAGAAGCGCTACCAGTCGAAGTATTTGTATTTTATATAAGAGAGCGTGCTCGTAAATCCCAACACACTAAACTCAACCTGATACATTATACATGAAAATGTTATTTAGTGTCTATAAGAGTTATCCACTTGTAAAAGCCTTATTTTATGCTATATTTTGGTTATGAAAATCTCCACAGAGAGAAAAAAAGAAATAATGAACTTCATATTACATCCTGATAAATCAAACCACACAGACGCAGAATATATAGGACGAAAGTACGATATAACCAGGTTCGATGTCTATGATATTAGAAAAGAAATGAAAGCTTTAGGTTTGATTAAATCAAAAGAGCGTTGTGGATAAGCGCTCTTGTTTGCAGGTATGGGGTGAACTTTCCTGCTCCCCTGATATAATCACCTCCTTTCGTTGATGATTATGTGCTGTGCATTGTTCTCCACCAAACGGAGAAGCAGTTGCTGTTCAATAGAACGAGCGTCGTTTTCTTGTGGGTCGTGTACTTCTCCCGTAAAGTTTCGGAGGAAATGCGCGCCGCAACAGAAGGATGCGTCTGAACTGACTGACAGGAACGGCTTGCCGCAGAAGTGGCAATTTCTTTTGTATAAACTTGACATGAGACATGTTAGTTTAGGTTTCGATTGTCGAAGAAACTGACTTGACGGATTGAAACAACAGAAGCGGTTAGATAACCGTCCTGGACTTTGAATGAGAGGCGTACTAGATAGGTGACGCCCTCATGAACAACAAGCAATGAATGTAGTGTCATTGGGCACCTCCATATATATTATACTACTTATTCTTTAATTTGGATATCTCCTCGTTGTGGATAATTCCTTCAAGATTAAATAGGGCGGCTGACAAATGGTCTTTTTCCGGCTCATCTTGGCCGTTTTCATACTTATTGCGGAAGTATTGAGAAATATGTCGTAATAATGACTCCTCATATGAATAAGTGGGAATGCCTTTCCTCCAGTTACCCTCTCCGTATTTTTTAGCCATTTCTGTCATGTATCTGACATAACGATGTCTAGCAGTAAAAGACACAGCCAGATAATTTGGTTTTCCAGTTCGATCATCTCTCACAGCTCCAGTTTCATAGTGAGTTAGCTTTTTCATTGTTTTATATCCCATTCTTTTTTAATTTTATCACCATAGATATTTCCAAAACCACACTTTAGACAAGCATATCTTTGCTGTTCATAATTACTATAATATTTTTTTCCATTTCTCTTAAAGTTTGTTCCTCCGCATACAGGACATTTTCCATTGTCCATTTTTACTCTAGGATATCTTTCCATGTAAGGAATTAATCGTCGAGATACAAGGTATAATAGTTCTATATCTTGATTGTTATATTCTTTCATTTTTTTCCATGATTTCTTATCATTTGTCAAGTAAGCATCATAACACTTTTTCCACAGGTTACCCTCATGTTCTACTTTCTTTCCTAAACCCAATTCATCACTGACACCATTAAGAGAGTTAGAGAAAAATCCAAGTTTTTTAGCAATCTTCAATGGGTCTATAGTTTTGAAAGAGTATACATTTCCTAAGCCATGTATCAAAAACCTATGTCTGGTTTTCTTTATATCAAATCTATCTCCATTATATCCGATGATGATATCAGCTTTAGACCATAAATCAAATAGAGATTTTACCAGTTCTAAATCATTGTGTGGTTCTTTTTTATACAAAGGAAAATCAGGAAGTGCCACGCATTTTGTTTTCCCTTTTTCTCCCCATTTATAAGAATATGATTGAATATGGAAGTATTCCTCTATTTCAAAGACATTTGCTTCATAATTTCTAAAAGCCCATCCTTTTGTCGGAGTGGTTTCAATGTCAAAAAACAATACTTTATCATCGAACGAAAACGGAGTTTGATTTTCTAGTATAGACATGTTAAGAGCATGGTTCTGGGCGGCAATGCCAGCCCAGGACTATGCTCTCAAGCATAGCCCAAAGTACCAGCAAGTTTGAATTGAGTGATTCTAAACCACCTCAATAGTTCAGCCCAAATAGAATGATTATCAGAGTTCGGTACTAATTTAGTATCATAGATGAAAGTGAATGCGTCCAAATACTTTCCAGTGAAGTATTCTTCATAGAAGTATTGTATACCTTTGTCACCCCATCCGCTACTCATGCTTTGATATGCGTGTATCCTTTGTTTTCCGTTTTCATCCAACGAGAAATCATAAGCACACATGAAATGCCTCCAAAGAGGGTTTGGGTTTCCAATTTGAGGCGGTTGTGGAGTAGCACTAATCCAGTCAGGAGTGTTTCCATTTTGGCCTGTTATTTCCCATATTACAGCTCCATAAGTATTGATAGCTTCGGCAACGCTCTCAATATCATCTTGACAATCATATGGAGTGTATCCAGCTCTTGACAGAGCATCTTTTATATTTTCAGATGTCATAAATGACTTATCTGTCATCTGTATTTCATCCAAAGGTTGTCCATTTGAGTCGTAGGATGGCACTGTGGCCTCCAAATTGGCCCCGTGAGCGCCGATTTGGGTCATAAGCGATGTTATTGTGGTTCCCCCTCCTGGATATGCTATAGGAGCGTATATTGACTTGGCAGATATCTCTCCCTCTTGGATATTTTGAATGCGGCGCATTATTTCCAAGAAATATGCACCGGCTTCACCTCCACAAGAGAAATTGGAGCCTTGATTTTTTATAGGCAATCCAGAGGCTTGAGTTCTAAACTGTGAGCCTTTTGTCCAGTCTACACCCATACCCTTAGCAAGTCTTTTTCCAGTGAGTCTTCGTAATTTCTTGTGAAAAAAACGGAAGATTGGTTGATGTTTTGCACCTGCTGGTACCTTACCTTCAATTAGTATTGTTTTCATTTTTGTGCTGTTGATGAAGCATTAAGAGATTGTACATAACTTAGGACACCAGGATTGACTCCAAGTCTCGGTAGGACTAAAGACTTGATATCGCTTTTTATTTCATCTACCGATGAAGCAACATCAGTTAGTTGAGTACGGGTTTCAGCAATCGCTACTTGGTTTTGGATGGTTGATATTCCTATCCAACCAGCAAAACCCAACATTACAGTGACTAGGATTGTGATATATCCGTTATCAACTATCTCATGTAGTTTTTTGTTCAATCTCTGGGTCATTGTATTATGGTGCCATTTCAAGAACCGTATAACTTGGAGAAGTACCCGCCACTGTGATGACTCCATTGTAGACTGTGCCTGAAAGCATTGTGAATATACCACCAGAACCATCGGCCGCTACTGTGCTAGCTTTGAGAATTACATGATAGACAGATGTAGTGGCTCCTGAACCGAAGCAGACGAATAGAGGATTAGTACCTTGATTTTGAATAGAGAAACCTACGCGTGCCTGATTAGCGGCCAGTGCCGTAGCACCTGTCTGAACGGAAGGGGTGTTGCTATTTTGAGTTGAGATATTTGTATACGCCATGTGGATAAGTTAAATTGATAATTTTAATAATTTATGTTTTTATAAGTGTAATGCCATTTATAATTTTCATTGGTTTGTTGTGGCTTTTGTGGATTGGCCCTGCTGAAGACCTCCTAGAATAGCGTTCAAGACTGGTGCTTTTCCTGCTTTAGCAAGAGAACCAATCATCCCTCCACTTCTTGAAAGGAAACGAGCCGCCATCAAGTCAGCATTAGGATTTCTTAATGCTCTTTCTGCGGCTACAGCTCCTAAACCTCCAAATGGACCACCGAGAGTATGACCGGCAAGAAAGGCGGTCAAATCATACAGGCCAATTCCTTTAGTCTTTCCCGCTTTTTCTGCGATTGGTTCAAGGGCATCCTTTATGCCATAGTTTTTAGTCATTTGTTGGAAATACGGTTGAGTATCTGGTGCCCATGACTGTACTTCATCTCTTAGATTATCGGCTACGCTCTTAGCAAGCGTTTTTTTCCAAGTTGATTCAGGATCAAGCGTGGTATAGGTTTTGTCAAGTGCTTGGCGAAGTTCATTTTTCTCTAAGAGAGTAGCGTCCCCATTAGCGAGTTTATCTACCAACGCACCCTTACCTGGTACATATCCTTTTAGTTGTTTGATTAGATTGTTTCTTGCTTCTGTTTGTGCGTCAAAAAATCCTACTTCTCCAGGAGCAGTTGTTTCAGGAAATAGAGAAGATTGCTGAAACTTTATTAGTGCTTTATCTAGTGAGTCACTACCGCTTCCAAGATTCTTTTCTTCTGGCATATTTGACAAAATATTATCTATTTTGTTACCAGCCAGACTTATTCCTTTGTTTGTTTCTTGTAATGCACTTCCGACTGTCCACATATGTTTATTATTGAGAACAGAGTTCTTAACATCATCTTCAGCTCCATTGAGGGCTTTTGACATGATGGAATCAGGTAGGAACGAGAATAGTTTTGATATACCTTCAATAGCTGGCGTAGCAATACCTCCCATCAAAGCTCCAGTTCCGGCTTCACTAGTTATATCTCCCTTATTAGCTAAAGCATGAGAAGCACCTATACCTGCTCCCAAAGCGGCATTTGCACCAATTCTTGCCAACATTCCTTCTCCTGCTCCTACTTCTGGAGCCGCTAAGGTTAAACCTAATTGACCGATATCACCTACATTCTGCAAAAATGATGGCGTATCTGATGTATCGTAGTATTTTGAGTAATCAGTTCCATTCAGTAAATCAGAGGCTTTACTCCACACAAGTCCCAAAGCATTTCCAAGTGTTTTAGATATCTGTTGTCCTCCAGTTACACCCAAAATTGCATTTGCAACTCCTGCGACTTTGTCAAGAAAATCAGGCTTTGGTGCCGTGTTAATAGTAGGAGAAATTATCTGTCCTTGACCTTCTGTGCTTTGCATATTCTGTTCTGGCATATCAGGATTAGTTTGACTCTGGTATCCCTCGTTTTTTGATATTGCATTGGCAAAATCATCTATGCGTGATTTAAGCGTACCAATTTGAGTATCAGGAGATATATTAAGTTGATTAGCAAGATTGGCCGCATATTGGATTGGGTCATTTTTATCAGAGGCAGGTGCATATACTTTCGCAAAATCTACCAAAGAACTTGACGGCCCTATTCCCGTGGTAGAAGTGCCAGTCATCTTAGCAGTCAAGTCATTATATAGGGCGGCCTTACCATCCAGTGGATTTGAAAACTGTTGAAACTCACCCGTCTGGGGATTCTTTAAGTCTCCTGGATTATTATTCCTTGTTGGTATATTATCCTGCATGTCATTTGCTATTAACTTGCCACTTACCATCCTTATATATCAGTTCTCCACCTGCGGCTGTTTGGCCTTCTGTAAAGCTCTGACCAGAAGCCGTATTAGATGTTGAAGCTCCTGGATTTCCATAAATACCAACTTTGGCTCCTCCAAGACCTTCTACAGTGCTCAAGGCGGCGTTAATATCATTAGGTGTAGGTTGGTCAGGAATAGCCGCAGTTGCCTGTCCACTATAATCTGATGGCGTTCCACCCTTAGAAGCGGCCAAAAGCTGTTGATAGGCATTCCTAGCCTCCTGAACGGCCTGCATATATGCTCTAGTTTTCTCGGAACCTAACCCAGTCAGCATGGAAGCCCAATTACTTGCTTGGTTAACGAGTGGAATATTAGTGTTCTGTGTAATTCCCAAATCTTTAATTGTGTTTTGCACATTCTGTAAAGCTGTTTTGGCAAAATTGAAAGATGGGCCGATTGCACCCTGCTGTGCGGCAAGTGTATTAGATTGAGCCACATTGAAGTTAGGCCCAAGCGCTTGAGTAAGAGATTGCTGTCCACGGGGGCCATAAGCGGATAGGGCTTTTACGGCGTCATCATAACTCATCTGACCAGCTTTAACTTTATCAGCATATGTGGATACGGCACTTCCAAGTGCACCAGTTCCACCACCGCCAGGAAGACCTGCATTAAATGCCGCAACCGAGACAGGATTGTAAGGATTCACATATGTTGTAGCGGGTTGAGTTGCTACCGGCTGATTGGCGGCGCTGAATGGAACTCCAGCCTGCTCGACGCCAGCAGTCCTTTGAGCTTGAGCTACAGCAAGCTGATTCTGCAAGGTGTTCGTGATACCTGTTTGTGCCAAGCCTAGTCCACCGAGAACAGCCGCCGCCCTTTGAGCATTGAAGTCAAGGTTGTTTCCAAGAAAGTCTCCGGCCGTGGGATTAGCCACAGCGCCTCCATAGGCATTGGCGTCATACATCAGCTTATTCCCCGTGGTCTTAGCTATCTGAGAGTTGATGGCGTTGAGATTGGTCAAGTCCTGATTTATACCAGTAGCATTTAGGTCTATAGGAGCATTGGCTTTATAGAGATTGCCTATATTAGCGTTGAAGTTGTTTGGGTCAAAGGTCGTTCCTGTATTTCCCTGAGTAGAGGCGACAATTGCGGCTCTTTGGGCGGCGGCGGTATCAGCCGCATTTTTAGATGCCTGATTGTATTCAGGAGTTCCCATAGCAGGAACCATCTGACCACCTTGATATGAACCCGTTGAAGATACAGAAGTTGGTACCTGATTTATTGGTGGCTGAACTTTTGTATTTTCTGTAGGAACTGCTGTAGAAGCAGAAATCTTATTCTGATTTATTGGCAGATTTGTTTTCGGATTACGAGACACCATAAAATTAGGAATTGGCATATTATTAAGTTGGTTTAACTTCGGTCTTCTCTACGACTAAGACCTGCTCAAGTTCATCGTCTCCCTTGAACTGCATACATATTTTCAACTGCACTTTCGTGTCGTTGTTGTTGATGGGAAAAGAGAGTTTTGCGAACTGAGGCTTAGTGGTTGAAGTTGGTGTAATTGTACCTAACTTCGTCCATTTAGTAAAGCGAGCAAGAGCGGTTCCCGTAGTCACACCCGTAAAGGTATCGTCAAGAGTCACGGTCTTTAGGTCTGCGGATAAGGCGGAGATATGGGCGGATTTTCCAGACCCCGTACCCCTTACTATTTCCACTTCATCACCCACGGCATAGGTGGTAGCAGAAGCTAAAGTGAAAGAGGAGGTAGAGGCCCAAGTGATAGCTGTTTCAGTGGGGATGTCTTTAATGCTCCTATATTTGCACACAATTTGGTCAGAGCTGTCAAGAAACTTGCGATAACGCACCCACATCATGCCCCACATGCTTTCGACATCTTGAGAATAGATTTCAGGCGAAACTATATAACCCCATTT
>JAKALG010000026.1 GCA_021813235.1 bacterium | reverse complement strand
TTTCCGTTGTCGTGGCTAAGAAGTCCTTTAACATTTTCAAGGAGGAATAATTTAGGTTGTTTTGCTCGCAGTATTCTCGCAATGTCAAAGAAGAGCGTTCCTCTGGTATCGTCAAATCCTTTTCGTTTTCCAGCGATTGAAAAAGATTGACAAGGGAATCCTCCGACAAGCAAGTCAAAATCTGGGAGTTCTTCTGCGTTGATTTTGGTGATATCTCCATAGTTTTTGTGGTTAAAATGTTTTTCGTAGATTTGGATTGCGTATTTGTCGATTTCAGAATAACCCACGCATTCCCATTGCTGTAGTTTGTCCGAAGTGTCGTACATATCTTTTGTTCTTTTGGAAATACTTTGTTGTAAGGGTCGTAAATTTTCATATGCTTGTTGTATTCCTAATTCAAAACCTCCAATACCACTAAATAATGAAAGGTATCTCATTTTCTTCTGTGTAGTATCTTCCATATTAGGGGTGGTTAATTACTTGAAAATCTTCCCACATAACCTGCCAGAAATCTTGATGTGGTGCTCTATTTTGATATGCACTATCCTCATTAGTTAGTTTCACATATATAGAATGACCGTCGGCTATTCGCAATATTTTTCTATTACCACTTCTGCCAAAAGGTAAAGAATTTTTACATAAAACGATATCGCCTATCTCTATTTTCTTCTGTGTAGTATCGTGGGACATAGGGGGTTATTTCTTGTTATATTTGAATATTGTTTTTGCGGACAAGCAGTACCCTACTAATTCAGGGATGTGTGCGTCCAACAGGACTTTCCTATCTATATAGTCTAAATCTTTGTCCATGAATTCTTGCGTAACTTTCACATATTCTAGCAACCTTTCAAGCCACGCTCTTTGTATTTTTATTTCTTTCATAATTGTTTTGCCATTGTTCCGTTGGGAGTAGGCATTTCTCGTTAAAAAACTTTCCAATAGTTCCGCCCCATACCCAATCGTTTTTTTCTTTAAGTTAGTTTTAGTCTGACCTTTATACTGTGGTAGTAGGTAACCAAAGTTATTTCCGATATGTAAGACAGAGATACACAGACAATACAATGATACTTAACTCCTAAACAGGAGACAGATTTGGTAGCCGTTACTGTTTTATCACTACTGTATGTGTTCATACTTATTCTCTAACCACAGACCAAGTTGTGAGTTTACGCACAGAGCTTGGATTTGTTCGTTAGAGAACAAGGGTGTGTAGTTTTTTAAAAAGAATCTACAAAAACTTTCTTCTGTCTATTGTTTAACTATTGTTTAATAGCTGACTAATGGAGAGATGGTATAAAAATATGGGAAAATATACCAATCTCACCAAATAATACTAAGGAATAAATGGGTCGATGCAATTATCCCTCCACTAGCCAGCTATTATTAGCGGAACAGTATCAGAAATTATATTATAATGCAACTTGATTTTTCCTTTTCATCTGGTAATACTTTTTATAGTAACCATTTTCCCTAGCTTTCTTGCGATATTGTTCAAGTTTAGCTTTATAATGTTCGTCATTCTTATGCTCGTGATAATATTTATTCATTCGAATTCTATCACGTTGCCTTCTATCTTCAATGGTAACAATCTTTCGATGGTTATGTATCCATTCATGGAAGCATTTCCTATCACAGAATTTCCTATTTAATTTTATACTTATAGGAAATGGAGTAGAACATTGTTTACACTCGATTACTTTTATTCTTTCGTCTATTGCATATGCTCTATGGGATATGCGAAGTCCCTCCCACTCTGGATGTTGTTCAAGATAACCTAAAAGTATTTGCCGTACCCGTTCACGGGTAATGTTAAACTTGTTTGCTATCTCTTGCAACGTCATGTGTTTATCATAACGAAGTTTCTCTATATGGTCGTTACGTTTTTTGTTATATGATTTTAGTTTAGCTGTATTCATTTTATTTTTGATGTTACAAAATATCTTTTACGTTTCATTTTAATTTCTAATCTTTTCTCAACTTGCTCCTCAGTCTCATCTATCGTGTCATCTTCTACAGGTTTATGGTAGTTATCCATGAATTGCTGGAGCTCTTTGAATGTTGGAATTTTACCATAAATCTTAAAGAACAAATCGGTTGCGTTTCTTATGTTTAATCTTCTTGACATATATTTTATATTATGCCCAAGTATTTGGTGATACTGTTCCACCTTTGTTGTCTTTTGCGTTTGGGTCTTCCTGTATATCGACCTTTGTTTGTGGTTCATTGCTTTCTAATTCTGTCGTTGTCGGTGTTGATTGTAATTCCTGTGGTGATACTGGTTGCCCAGCAACATTATCCTTTTCCATTTCTTTTAAATAATTTAATAATGTTTGTAATTGTCTCTGTAAATTCGAGATATAACAAACGTACCAATCACTGCTTCGTTCGACATACGAATTGCATATTGGTATTTCCTGTGCGTATATATGTAATGGTATACATAATAGAATGATAACTATGATATATTTCATATTTGTCTATGGGTTAATGGTAATAATTTTTCTTGTATTGCATCTACATATTTATCGAGCCAATCAATTATATCTGATATATTTATATCTATAAATGGTTTATTCTCAGTATAATCGCCATATTTTCTATCTAATAGAATAGATGGAATACTTATTGCGCTGTTGATATATGTTTTATTTGAGGAACTAAATATAATATTTAATTCTTTCATAGTTTTTATACCTATAAACGATGACATATTTATATTATCAAACATGGGACAATAATTATGATGTGATGACAACGGTTGAACTCCATATGTATTATAATCGTATTTATAAACTAATGAATTCATCCAGAATCCATTGTTGCTAGTAGATTTACATATATTACATACATGATGTTTCTGCAACATATTGAAATCTAGTTTACCAAATTTCAATATCAAACTATCATCCTCATATACGATAACTCCATTCCTATTGTATCGGTGGAATACCTGTCCGTTCTCTACCACACAGTTTAATTTTTTAAATACTTTATTTAATTTAAATAATAAATCTATCGGAAAGGAAAATGTTTGACTTGAATATTTTATATAACGTGTTGATATAATTTCTTTTGGAGATTGATAAAGATATTTAGATATAGATGTATATAAATTTTCAATTAAATCATCATCTGATATATGTTGAACATCTTCTAAATCATTATCAGAATATGATAAATAATCTAATAAATCATATATATACTTTTCTGTAAGATTATTTATAGACATTATATTATATAATAAGACACTTACCTCAGTTAAGTTTTCTATTTTTATACTTTTAATTCTATCGATAATATCTTTTACACGTTTATTTTTATTCTCTCTCGTTAGTATATTATCCTTATAATCTTCAGATACACTTATATAATCGTAATAGTATGGCGTATATGTGGTTGAAAATTCTGTTGGAACTTGATGGTGTGTTTGCGGGTGCATTTCTTCAAATACTTGCGCTAGTCGCGATTGCAATAATTGTGTTTGTTCTTGTTGTTCACTGGATGTTTGAGGGGATGTTTGAAATCCCGTTACACCATCTTGTCCATCATCCATTATTCTTACTCTCGGTATTGGCATATAAGTAATGTATTATTATCGACCTTTATTTTTTAAATTTATCTATCTTATATTTTATTCTTGGTTCATATCTTCGTCCCACTCACGTTCTCACGTTTAGAAATCTCATCTAATATATCCATAGCAAATGACATAATCTCTTTGCGTTTGAATATTGCGGTATCGACTATTAACTGTTTACTTATATTCATCTCTTTAAGTATTAACATTATCATAAATGTATTCTCCTTATTGAGAAATTTCATATACTCTACTTCACTTACGGCTTTGAAGAATGTATATATGCCGATAATGAGGAACATTATACCTGCTAATAAAATGTACATCTTGTTATTTCTTATTTGATTGCGGTTCGACTTCCGCTTTTATATTGTATATTGAATTTATTATGGATAGCTTCTTTACATCCAATGTTCTAAAATCATATTCTCCCTCCACATCAATCCCAAATAAATTCTTATTCGGATAGTCCATTTTGAATGTGGTTGCTGGGTCAAAGCTACAAAATAGGGAATAAGTATTCTCTATATCAGTCAACGCATAACATGTCTTCTTGACGATAACAAAACCTTCTAATGTTTTAGTGTTAAATAGAAATCCCATACCACTAAAACCGTCTTCCTCTACCTTACTCTCTAATTTTTCTTTTGTCAACTTATCTGGCAAGCTATTTAAGAATTGAAAGCTATCACAAAGTTTATTCTCAATCTCTTGTATTTGTGATTTTGTACCATCTTTATTAACAAGAGATAGACTTGTTTGCATATCTCCATATTCTATATCTCCATCCTCAGTTGCATATTCAACTCCTGAAATACCCCACAACTTCTCGGAAATGTTGTCAATTTTTTTCAACAGGTTCTTATGTTTCTGGCAACATCCACTTTTAGAAGAAATGCACTTTCTACAATTTGTAAGTTTATAGTTTAGTGCATCGAATTGTCGTTCGAGTTGCTTGCGTTCTATCTCGTTCATAGCTATACTATCATATTTATCTACTTTATGGTAAGTATTAAACCCCATTGGTGGTTGGGTGCTTACTTGTCTATCATAACCCTGATATGCCCCCCACCTACTATAAGCACTAACGAACCCATTATGAGCGAATACCCAGTTACCATGTCTGAATAAATGTACGTTGAGAAGTGAATGCTCGCCACCTGTACTGGTACGTGAATGAAGAACGACCAATCTTGACTCAGCAACGTCTCTTAATACGTTTCCAATAATCAAATCATAGTCATCCATATCTCTATATATATTTACACTGCCATCTTTCATAACAGACATACCACCTATTCCATCTAGCTCACCCTTTAATAAATTTCTTTGAGCATATATGGCACTAAATAAATCGGTATTGTCTTGTTTCTGCATTCCTATTATAAGTTTACACATTATGTTGTCATATTTATATTACTATCCATTCGGGAAGGAATTATTATATCTTTAAATTCTTCCTGTAATGGTTCTGTGTCGACTATCGACTTATAGTCAACGCTTGTTATCGTATCTTCTTCAATCTCAAACACTATGTGTCTTTGTAATTTATGTTTGGTCAAGAAGTCTGATACTACCTTCAATGTGAATTGAAGATACTCTAACATCTTCTTCGGTTCTGCTGAAGGGAATATTCTGAACTCAATAGTTTTTCTTCTATCGCTTAAATGATTAAAATTAACAGCTCTATATCTATCGTGTTGTTTGTTTGCTATTTCCACTTCTGTTAATTTTCCTGCCATACAGTATCTGTTATTCTTTCTTTCCTTAAACTCTTTTGTAAAAGTAGAAGCCATCCTTTCTGTGAAGTATTTATCAAATTCTTCACTGACTATTTCTGGTGGTACTTCTTCGGGAGTGAAACTAACATGAATATGAAATCCACAACTGGGATTGTTGTGATATTCTCCGTTCTCCCATCCCTCTTGAAATAAATCAAATACTTTTAGTGATTTTTTAATACCACTTTCTGTAAAAGGAAATGGCGCAGAAGCAAATTCAGCTTCTATCATATCATTGTTGTGTTTCTCATGCCATTTCTTATATGCCCTCGTAGCTCTTGACTCATTATAACAACTAGAAACACTACTATCTGAGTGCATTCCTCCATAATCTGACTCCCTACTTTCTTCATACTCGTCCTCATCAAAGTTAGCAATTTCCAATTTATTTTTTATCATAGAGTGGGTAAATTCTCCCTCAATTTCGAAACCGAACTTGTGAATTTTGTTACACATACTATGCTATACCTCAACAGTTAATTCGCCCTTTATTTTGAATTCTTTGTAATACTCCTCAAAGTATTCTTTTAAGAACTGCATTGTCTTTTTGATAAGAATACTCAACTGTGCAAATTCTATGGTTTCATCAATAATAATAGTACCTTTTCCACCGACTGTTCTAAGCCAAGCGATATTCATTCTTCCATCTCGATAGAAAGTAGAACCATAGTCATCAAATAAACCAAACTCAGAAAGTTTATGTTGATAGATAGAACTTTCGAGTAACGATGGTATATAGTAGAACTTCAACCCCTCCCACTTTCCACTGGGTTTAATTTCTGTTGATTGTCCCTCGTACATTTTTGTTATACGGGCATCAACTTCAAACATGAATTTAGTAACACCATCTTCACGAATTGCTTCAATGATTATCTTCTTTTTGTCATCTGCTTTTTTGGGAGATTTTGAAACAGTTTCTTTCTTTGAGACTGCTTGTTTTACCAAATCTTTATCCATATAATTAAAGTACAGGGAATTAGTGTGGTCATTTTTATCGAACTTGACAATGTTGATTTTTCCTATTCCTTCTTGTTCAATAATATCTGTAATTACTCCGTCATTTTCGCAACCATATCTAGCTGGCTGTCTTGCGAATTTACTATCTTTTGCAAGCTCAACACAATCTCCAACTTGGAATTCTCTCATACTTTTATTGATTAATAATAAAATAAATCTCCCGACTGTTCGACAACAATCGGGAGAAATACTTGTGAAACACAACTTGTTTCTATTTATAAATAAAAACAAATTATCTTATTCAGACTTTTTGTTTTTACTCTCTTCTAGCGCAACATCTCGTTTTGAACGAAGCCACGCAAAGAACTCTTCTTTGTTGTTTTCTTCAATGAAGTTTAACAACAAATGAATACCTAACTGAGTGCGTTCTCCATCGGTATTGCGGTATCCAGTTTGCACGGCAACGCCTGCATCTGAGTCTACACCAACCAAACGAAGAAAACTATCCTTGACTTCTTTGATAGTCATGTATCTATATGTATTGGTTTATAATAAGACCTTTATAATACCAGTATCTCTACTGGTGTCTAGTATAATTATTTTATACTAGAAATCAATAGGGAACTATTTATCCAATTATTCGAATAATTTTAATAGTGCATCTTCATTTCCTAAATCGTTGTTGCATTCTGGACAAGAAAATTCATAACTACTGACATTCTCTCTATCATAGACCTCAAAATCGTCTAAATATACATTTTCATTGACTCTTACTCTTCCCGTTTCATGTACCTCTACTCCGAATACTGGTCTACGTTTAAGTAAATCTATTCCACAATGGGGGCACAATCCCTTCTTACGAAAATTATCTACTGTTAATTCTGGTTGTGTCATAATTTTATAATGTTATATTATATTCTTTTTTTATTTTTGCTAAATAGATATGTATTGTATCTAAAATAGGGTTCATGGTATATATAGTTTTATTTCCTATCTTGTGTCCTGTTAATTTTATGAAATTATCTTCACACGAACACCCCGCCCATTTTGATAAATCAATAGGACTGAAACGATTATTACTATTTAGTATTCTATTCGCAACTAATGATGCGCTAAGTTTATATAGTTTATATATTTCTCCAACTCTACATCCACTACAATTATGTGATACTGTTACTATATCCCCCGCTTTAATATTAGAACTTAATAAATCTGTTTCCGAGTCCTCTAATAAACTTATCAGCTCATTCCTAAATTTATCTTTATCACCAGAGCGTTCCATAATATCTTCCCTCGTTATCTTATCTAGGGATATAAAACTATACGTATTACGCATTTTATTTTCCCAAAATACATTATAATAATCATTATCGTGTGGTCTGACTTGTGATATAATACCTATTACTTTCCCGTGTTTTCCACCCCATAAAGGATTATATACACTGTCTGTATATTCACCAGAAGTGTATTTTACCAAGTCCCCTACTTTAAAAATATTACTATCCATAAATGAATTTATTTACGAATTTTTGCGACCTTTTAAATTTTATCTATATATTGGTAGTCCTGTTTATCTTATTTCCGTTTATTGCGTGGTATTTCTATTTCCTTATTGCACGTTGCGCATCTTATCTCTCTATGTTTTCCGTTTGATTTTATCACGAATTGGTGATTTTTATGTTTATTTTCTCGGTGTTTCATTGTTTTAATCTTTATTCTTTATTGTGTAATAATTTATTTTATTCCCTTCACATATTCTCTGAATGATTGCTCATTGAATGAGGAGCTATTGTAACGCATATAAGAACACAACTCCTCAATCACTGCGCCAAAAGTGTTTTCAATAACCTGCGAATTTGCTCCGTCTCGTTCTATTTCCACATTCTTTGCTCGAACGATTGCCCGTGCTACTAAACGCATTTGTGAATTAGTTAATACGTTTGATTTTGCTTTTGCCATATTTATTTTATTATTTTTTATAATTTTGTGCCATATAACGACCATATACAACACTAAAAACAAAACCCCCTCGTGGGGGGTATTTGTTGCTCAAAATAGTATCTCACAAAAACCAACAAGCGAACGTCTTATATATCTAAAATTAGGAATATAAGTACCCGCTTTGTGTTTTCCTACATTAATCTCTTCGTGAAGGTTGCCTGTTATAGCCCCCTTACGTTTGACGACAAGCGCCTCATTTCCGAGTGTTACTTCGTAAATATAGTGATTTTGTTTACATCTCACATACCAACGCGTCCCGTTGTTCGTGATTGAAACAACATCTAGGAATTTTGCGCCCTTTCGTACTTCTCCCATAACAGAAGGAAGCACTAACCATCCTACTATATCAAGCAATGGTATTTTTTTTTGCATATTTTTATATCGGGAAGCATAGACCAGCGACAAGGTCAATCAGCAAGTAAAAACTTCTTGAAAAACCATAAAACAAGTTAGCGTTTACTCGCCCCTTGCCACCAGTTTATGCTCCCCGACCTGTTAATGTTCTTTTGGGGTAGTGTCCCCATAAGTACATTCAAAATTGTAAAAATCGTTTTTTACTTGTTCAAATGCACTTAGGAAAAGCTACTTATAGCTCATACCATGCTATAATTTTATTTGTATCAAGCTCTGGGTTATTGCGTATGAACGTATTACGTGCTGTTCTCAAACAACTAGCGAATATAACCGTCATAAATCGCCCTTTGTATGAAATCGCAATCGGTAGATTGTAATGCATATTTTTTTGTTTTTTAATGTTCTGAATTGTGGGGCTGTTGCTTAGCAACTCGTCCCACTATCAGACCACTACATCATTCTCATTCAAAACGTTCACCCCCGCTTACGTCCCTCATAGTGGGAAAGCCACAAGCACTAACAAATTTCTGAAAATTAAAGCGTGGGTTTTCGTTCTGTAATGCGTGAGCCATATCTAAACATAAGTCCGCAATAGCTTGCACACCATAATCACCTTTTCCCCTCGCCAAAATCTCCTCTGTTTCTTTCCTCTTGCTTATTACGTCTGCAATAAGCTCATAGTCCTTTTTAGTCATGTTTTTTTTGTTACTTGTAATGTTCTAGGGTTTTCGTCCCCCTCTACATATAGGGTATAGAATTGTAAAAATCGGATAGTGGAGCTATGAGCATAGCCATTATAAGCATAGCCCTCACCACATCTCAACAACCTTATACATATTTAAACCCAAGCATTTTAGCAGTCCCTTGTCGGTTTAAGGGAGGGTTCCCATCTAGGGATATTGTTTCTACTGGGTAATGAAGGAGGTCTTTTGGGGTTTTGAGAT
>JAKALG010000025.1 GCA_021813235.1 bacterium | reverse complement strand
AAGATAAACTTCTATATCTCCATTATCTTGCACATAAAATGCAGCCGGTTTTACCCCTATTTTTTCTAATGTGTCTTTGAAAGAAATTAATTTGGAAAAAATCGATTGATAAAAATAAGAACCGGAAGGGATATTTAATGGGTCACCATTATTTACTGTTCCATAAAATTTTAAATAAACTTCCCCAGAAAAATATGGAGCTTCATCAAAAATATAACCATCCTGATCTAAAAAATAACATTTTTGAGTAGGAACAGTATTATCACTAGAAATAGAAAGGTCGGCCTCGGCAGGGGCATCTCCACAATATGTATATAAAGTCATCCTCTCTGCTACGGAAATATCTAATGTCTGAAAATTTTTAATACTTAAGGAAATATTTTTAAGTCTCGTAAATTTATTAGTCAACTCTTTTATTATCTCCCCTTTTGGATAAAGCAAAAAATTTGTTTTTGGGAAAAAGTAAAGATAATTACCAGCAATTTTTTCCTTAACCACGTCTTCAATCATTTTCGTCTCTATTACTTTATTGCCTGTGATTTCTATGTTATTTATATTCAATTTATCCCATTTGGAGAGAAAAGATAACCCAACCAATATTAAAACAAGTAAAAAAAGTAAAAAAAATATTTTTTTTCTCAAAATTTTGTTTCTTTCCTTTTTTATCTTTTGGAAACGCGGAGAATTTAAAACATTTTTCATGAATAGGCTTTAGGCTTTAGGCTTTAGGCTTTAGCTAGTTTCCTAGAGCCTAGTGCCTAGTTGCCTATTTAATTATGAATTCTTTTCCACCCATGTATTTTCTCAATACTTCTGGGATTTTGATTGTTCCATCAGCTTGTTGATAGTTTTCAAGTATGGCTGCTGGTAATCTACTCGTGGCGCAAGCTGTATTATTTAAAGAGTGAACATACTTTAATTTTCCTTCTGCATCTTTGTACTTAATATTGAGTCTGCGAGTTTGAAAATCATGGAAATAAGATGAAGAGTGTGTTTCTCTATATTTTTCTTGAGAAGGCATCCAAGCTTCTATATCATATTTTTTTACTTGTCCTAGCCCTAAGTCTCCTCCGCAATTCACAACTACACGATAGGGTATATCAAGCTCTTGCATCAAATGTTCCACATGGTTCGTAATCTCTTCGTGGAATTTTACAGACTCTTCATGATTGGCTTCGCACAGCAATACTTGCTCTAGTTTGAAAAATTCGTGCACTCTAATGAGACCTTTCACATCTTTACCATGAGCTCCAGCTTCTCGTCTAAAACAAGGAGAAAATGCAATAAATTTTTTAGGTAAATCTTCTTTTTTCAAAACTTCTCCAGAATAGTAAGACATCATAGCGACTTCTGCCGTGCCAGCTAAATATTCTCCATCTTGTGTTTTATATAAATCATCTTCACCTCCAGGTATATAACCCGTACCCATTAATGTCTCTTTTCTAACAAGTGAAGGCACGATCATCGGCGTATAACCTTGCTTCACAAAATAATCTAAAAAGTATTGCCAGAGAGCAAAGAAAAGTAATGCCCCATCATTCTTCATAAAATACCCGCGGAAACCAGAAACTTTCGTTCCTCTTTCAAAATCTGCAAGGTCAAGACTCTCCACTATAGCTACATGGTCTTTCGGTGTAAAAGTAAATGTTGGCTTTTCTCCCCAAGCTCTGACTTCGACATTTTCTTCATCACTTTTTCCGATAGGGACAGAAATATCCGGAACATTTGGGACTTCCAACATCATTTTTTGCCATTCTTGCATAGTTGCCTTTAACTTTTCTTCTTTCTGTTTGATGTCTTCTTTGACAGCACGCATCTCTTCTATCAATTGCATTTTTTGAACAGAGTCTTGATTGCGAGAAATTTCATTGGAAACTTTATTCACTTCACTTCTCAAATCTTCCACTTCTTTCAGCTGTTTTAAACGCTCATCATCAAGAGAAACTAATTTATTAATATCAATTTCTATGAGCTTTTTCTTCGCTCCTTCCTGCACTATTTCCTTATTTTCACGAATAAATTTGATGTCTAACATATTTTCATTATATAACAAAATGTTATAATTACAAATGTGTATTATTAAAGAAAGTATCTTTTATAAAACACGCATATTTGCAAGCTTGCAAATTGCTATGCTCGTCGTTCAAGAAAATAATAAATGGAGTACCATTTTTATTTTCTAAACTCCTGCGCAATGTTTTCTAAAAGTTACTTTCTTTAATTTATTTAATTACTTTTTTGAATATAACAAAACCGTAGACAAAATTATGGAAATAAGAAAATTACCAAAAAAAGAATTTCCAAAAGCATTATTGGAAATTCCACAACCACCAGAACAGCTCTACATCATTGGTGAATTGCCAAAAGAAAATTTGATTTATTTATCTGTCGTTGGCTCACGCAAATTTACTTCATATGGCAAAGATGCTTGCGAGAAAATAATAGGAGGACTAAAAGGATATCCGATAGCCATAGTTTCTGGCTTCGCTATTGGCATAGACACGATAGCACACAAGAAAGCAATGCAAACAGGCCTCACAACACTCGTCTTCCCTGGCTCTGGACTTTCTGATGAAGCAATCTATCCGAAAACAAATGTCAGGCTCATGAGAGAAGTCGTAGAAAACGGCGGGTGTTTAATTTCTGAATTTGAACCAGACTTTAAAGCCACACAATGGAGCTTTCCAATGCGCAATAGATTAATGGCTGGAATTTCAAAATCAGTACTCATAATAGAAGCAGAAGAAAAGTCTGGCACACTCATCACTGCTAGGCTCGCAACAGAATACAATAGAGATGTGCTCGTCGTACCTGGCTCTATCTCCTCTTCAAATTCAAAAGGAACAAATAAATTAATCAAACAAGGAGCGACACCTGTCACTTGTGCAGAAGATGTACTGGAAGCACTTGGTTTTGAAATTAAAAAAGATAAAGAAAAACAAGCGACGCTCTTTGCAGATTTGTCACCGGAAGAGAAAAAAGTGGTGGATTTACTTCGTGAACCAGTGCCTCGTGATGACTTAATAAGAGCAATGAAAATGCCGATCCCTAACGCAAATGCAATACTTTCTATAATGGAAATAAAAGAATTAATTAAAGAAGAACTAGGTGAGATTAAGCTAAATGCTTAATCGCAAGGCCGGAGCACGACGGTGTGAGACGAGCTCAACAGAATTTTTTAGTAAAAAAATATCTGGAGAAATAAAATTAGCTTGATTTATTTTTTATAATTCATTCTGCCAACAAAATAAGCTGAAATTGTAGATATTAACAAAACAATAATCCAAATAAAGTTTGAAAAAAACCATCCATTGCCTTTCACTGCTTCTACTGGAGTAGCTTGTAGATTAATTGTTTCTGGAGAAGTAGTTTTGACTATTCCTTTAATTTTTTCTTTTACTGGAGTATTTTTTTCTACTGTTTTTTTAGCTTCAGGTTCTTGAATCGATGAAGTTTGTGATTGTACAATTGGCAATGAATTTATTGTATAATTTCCACTTACAGAAGCTGAGCCGACCGATGCTCCTTCTCCTATTAAATCAACATTTGTAACACTAAGAGATGATGCAGCAGCACTTCCAGCCTTAACTGATGTTGTGAGTAAAACTTTGTCAGTTGTAGTACAATTTGGTATACCAATTAAAAAATGCGGATTTGAACAGGTTGGTGAAGATTGTGTCATAAGACCATCTGTTGTAGTTATACTTTGACAAGACAAATTATTAAAAACTAAAGTACCTTCAACTGCACAAACTTTATTACCTAAAGCATTAAACCCTACAGATACATTAAAAGTATCTCCAATTGTTTTCGTGAGATCTGATGGAGAAACATATAAAGAAGAACTAGTAGCATATGTTATACCAACAAAACTAAAGACAATTAAAACTAAACCAGTTAATAATATAATTTTTGTTTTCATATTTATATCTCTATTATTTATAATCCCCAATTCGACATTAATAAAGCAAAATCATATTTGTCCACCTTATTATCATTATTAAAATCACAAGCGCTTACTCCTAATTTTCCCCAATCAGACATCATTAAAGCAAAATCATATTTATCAATTTTACCATCTTTATTAGTATCACCTTTTTTGGTTGTTGTTGTAGTTGGTGGTGTATATCCTCCACCTCCACCGCCCCCTCCTCCACTTCCACCAGTATTATTTGTGGTTTGAGTGTAAGTTGCGAAAGATGTAAAATGTTTTGTCCAAATTATCAAATCGGAACCTACGTCAATTTTACAATCTCCATCTACTGTTAAAGCATTTCCTGTAGTTTGATTATCTATTGCACAAATGTTTGTAATTTCTGTAAATGTAATTCCAGTTCTAACATACCCCGCTCTTTTACCAGCTTGGTTCGGAAATAAAATTCTAACTGCTTTATCAAAAGATAGCTTAGCGCCAGTGAATCCAACTTCTATGGCAGTACTTAGGGTTTTAGTTTGCCCAGAGGTTTCTGGTAAAGTTACAGTCACTACCGTTGGTGTTGCAATCACTCCATTCCAAGTAGTATCTGCACTGGTAATAATTGTGGAAGCAGGAATTACTATATCTGCACTGGTAGAATCTATAATAGTTTGAGGAATTGTGCCTGTTCCGCCCGAAATGAGTGAACCATAATTAATAGAACCGTTATTTATACCGCTGCCAACATTTATAGTTACTGCTTGAGTAGGGTTAGTAATTACAACTTGTGGAGTACTACTAGTAACAGTAACTATACCATTTGCGTTTGGAACTATTTGATTATTCGACAAAGTAAAGTTTAAGTTTTTTTGTATAGTTAATCCAGAAGAAAAACCACTATATGAAATTATAGAATTTCCTGTTGTTTCTGATCCATCCCCAAATGAGGCTGATTGTATTGTGAATTTTAATCCTCCTACTCCTTCCCCAACGATTAATTTTTGTTTGGTAGATTCTGTATACCCATATATACCAGATTCTTGAATAGTAACTGTACCCGCAAGGACAGAATCATAATAAGCTCTCACGACTGTACCAACTGCTGCAGGACTTCCATTTATTGTTACTGTTCCCCAAAACGCCATTGGAAAAGATGGAAAACTATTGTCTGCTAGAGTAAAAGTAGGACAAATAATTAATAAAGAAAATATAAATAATTTGGTAAGTAATTTCATTTTTTAAATTAAATTTTCCTATTAATTAAGACTCCAATTTATTGGAAGGTTTTTCATTAAGAAATCATCATTCCAAGTAGTTACACCTGTATCACTTGTAGCAGAAGCTGATTCATCACTCCATACGAAGGATGCATTGTTTGCTGCACCAGTGTTCTCATTTGTTACGAAATCATTCTTACCTGTGTGGGTAACAGTGTTTCTATCAAGAGTTAGAGAAAGGTTATCAGTGGTTGAATTGATTGCACCACCGATTGTTGCGCGTACTTCATATGTCTTTGCACCACTAACTTGTTCTACTACATTATCATCGGCATTTGTGCCAACAGTAATTAATAATTCACAAGAAGTATTGTCTCCGACACATGTTGTAGCTACTCCTGATGCTCCATTTTGGAATGCATAAGCAGCAGTAACTGCTTCACCTGTATCAGCATTGTATAGGGCAACACTTGTCAATGTTGGAGTAGCAGTTTTGTTTATTTCAAACATAACTTGCTTCCAAGCGATTGTTCCTGTGCCATTTGAAGATACCGTGAATTTAGCGATGACTCCACCTGTCTTTGCAGCTAGGTTAGAATCTGGCAATGCTACAGCACTAACCAATGGGATAGCTTTGTATACATAGATACCAGAACCAGTAGCTGAACCACTTACTGTACCAGCACCTGCTACGTTAGATGTACCAGCTGAATCACGAGCAGTATATGTCGTCATTACAGTTGTTAAATCTCCGTCTGATGTACCAGCACCGACTCCGACTGGAGCAAGAGCTAATTCAACATCAACTTGTACCGTCTGACTAGCATTAACTGGCATTGACAAACCACTCCATGTCATAGAAGCAGCAGCTGGCTTAGCAGCGCCAACTACAGCACCTGTGTTGTGGTCTTTCAAAGTAACTGTTGAAACTGATGTGACACCAGTTGCAGGAACAGTAACTGTGATATCTGTAACTGTGTAAGAATCAGTTGTAGCAACAAATTTTGCAGTCAATGTCTTTATAGTTCCACTATCATCAACGATCTGTGCGATAGCTGAAGAAGCGTCTTTTGAAAGAACAATTGTACCTGCAGAACCTGTGATTGTCTGACCAGTAACACCAGCGTCAAGAGTACTGTTTCCTGTATTACTATCAGCATAGACAGCAACACCTGAAGAAGCAGTAGTACCAGCGACAGCTAATGTAGGATTAATTACATTAGTAGATACTGAAGATGCAAGAGTTGCATAAACGTCAATTTGCATTGTTTCGTTTATACCCAAAGTCTTGTTAACTGACCAACTGTTTGAGTTGTCAGAAGCTGTAGCGCCTGTAGTAGAACCTGCAACACTACCTTTTACGGGTGTCATGGTTCCACCATAGACTACATAAAGATCAGAAAGATCTGTAGGTTCAACAACTGTACTTGCAGTAGTCCAACCAACATAAATTGTGTTCAAGTTGACAGCTTCAGTTGAATTTCCAGTAAGTTGGTAAGACCCAATTTTATAAGCGGTTGTAGGGACAGGAGCAACCTGATTCGCATAACTTGAAGTTTTAGCTAGAGACATTGAGCCAGAACCTATTGTTAGATTATTGCCCATTACATTGTCAACTGAAGGAACATTTGTGGTTGCTAGAGAAATCTGTCCTGTAGCATTATTTGAACTAGAGCCACCAACCAATAATGCTTGAACAGAGGTTACAGCACCTGAGGATATTTCATCTATACCCTCATTATCAAAAACATCTGCATGAATTTCCACTGCAGCAGGAGTACTAGGATAAACTATGAAGTTTGTGGTAAATTGAGTTCCTGTATTGTTAGAAAATGAGGTTTCAGCTGGAACTGTAGTATTACTACCGACTTGTGCACCGTTTACAAGGATGCGAACATTGCGGAGAGAAACACTTGAGGCACCACCACCTGTTTGGAGTATTCCAACTTTTAAAGTGTTAACTTTAATATCTTCATTAGATGCAGTAAATGTATATGTAGCTAATGTTTGGTCAGAAGCCCCAACAACAATGTTTGCTGATGGTGAATCGCTCTTTTTTGTGACGGTCATTACTGGGGTAATTTCTTCTGAAAGTTCTAAATTCTGAGAACCAAGATAATTATTTGTTGTAGTTGTTACAAAAACTCCATATCCTTTCAGTTCACGAAAATCATTTAAGCTATTAACATCTGATGTTGTTTTAGAAAGCCAATTATCACTTATAGCTGGTGAATCTAAACTCGGATTACCATTAGTAAAATCAATTACCTGACTAATTACATTGGTTATGGAGTTCAAAATATTACTTGGATTATTTCTATCTGTACTGCTTGAACCTTGAATCAAAGCATAACTTGGTGAAGCGACACCTATAGTGTTCCAACCAGACTGAAGAGTCCTTTGAAACAATCTTTGAGCTGGAGTTAATTCAAAGTTATAATTTAATCTTAAAGTTTGATTTACTCCTGTTTTATTATTTATAAAATATGAAAAAAGAGGTTGAAATTCAGTTTGTCCAGCTCCTTGCATTGTTTGCCATCCTGAAGAAGAAGTTGGGTCTAATAAATATATATCAAAATTACCTGATGTCTCGGCAACTGAGAATTGGTGACTTAATAAAACCTTAGGAGTAGAGATAATATTCCATCCAGAACTGAGCGTTATTGTTTGATAATCTACCCCTGAAGCACTTGCGTTTTGAGTGACAAAAAAAGACCCAACAAGTAAGAGTAGGGTTAAAACAAAACAAAACTTAAAAAAGTTTTTCATATTATTTTCGTTAGATTAATAAAGACTAAATTTCTATTAAATTGACTTACAGATTATACAATAATAAAAATCATAAAGCAATACATATACATTTTGATTTGCAAAAAAAATATATTTCGTGTAATACTTAGCGGATATGAATCCGGTAGTAGAATTTCAAATTATTGATTTGTTCTTTATCGGAGTTAGATTTTATAGTAGTATATGATTATTAATAATAAAGTTTTTAAGTTGTTTTTTAGGAATCAATAAAGAACAATTTGAAATCTCACTAACCGGATGAAACTTTTAATTGTTGAATCACCATCAAAAGCAAAGACTATTGAAAAATATTTAGAAGGCGCATACACAGTGCGTGCTTCTATTGGACATATACGTGATTTGCCAAAATCAAATAAAATAGCGATTGATATTCCTGGTGGTTTCGTTCCACATTATGAAATTTCAAAAGGAAAAGAAAAAGTAGTTCATGAACTCCAATCTCTCGGAGAAAAAGCAACAGAAATATTACTGGCGACAGACCCTGACCGTGAAGGAGAAGCGATAGCTTGGCATATTGAGGAATTATTGAAAGGTGATAAAAAAATAAAATCTCCTATTAAGCGTGTAGCTTTTTATGAAATAACTAAAGAAGCAGTGGAAGAAGCATTGAAAAATCCTAGAAAGATAGACACTGCTTTAAGAAAAGCTCAAGAAGCAAGACGAGTGCTTGATAGACTTGTAGGTTATGATTTATCTGGACTTATCTGGAAAAAAGTACGATATGGACTTTCTGCAGGAAGAGTTCAATCCCCTGCACTTCGTATCATAATGGAACGCGAAAGAGAAATCCGCGCTTTTGTTCCTGAAAAATATTGGAAAATATTAGGACTTTTTGAAACTCCCAAAAAAGGAAAGCTCACTTTAAATTGTTCTATTGAGCCCAGAGATGAAAAAGTCGTAGAAAAAATAATGGAAGAAGGCAACAGTAAAGACTGGTTTGTGACTGATGTGAAAGAGTCAGAACAAAAGAGAGTCCCTCGCGCCCCTTTCACCACTTCCACTTTGCAGCAGACAGCAAGCTCCCGCCTCGGATATTCTCCTTCTAGAACAATGCAAATAGCTCAGAAACTTTACGAAGCTGGACATATCACATATATGCGTACAGATAGTACAAATTTATCTCTTGTCGCTCAAGCACAAATAGTTTCTTTAGTTGAAAAGAAATATGGGAAAAATTTTGCACAAGCAAGAGTTTATAAAACCAAATCAAAAAATGCTCAAGAAGCGCACGAGGCTATCCGTCCGACTCATATAGAAAATATGTTGGCTGGCACAGAGGAGCAACAAAGACTTTATAGATTAATCTGGGAGCGTGCTGTCTCTTCACAAATGGCAGATGCAAAATTGTTGAAGACGAAAATAAGTGCAAATATTTCTGTCAACCCTGAAGACGGTCTTCGGGGAACTCCCCGAAGACCGTCTTCAGGGAAATTCGAATTCCCTGACTTCACCGCCACGGGTTCTAGAATCCTTTTCTCTGGTTGGTTAGAAGTTGATAGAGATAGTGTCGGAGAAGATTTTGAATTGCCGGAAGTAAAAAAGGGAGATAAATTAAAATTGTTGAACCTTATTAAAGAAGAAAAGTTTACTGAACCACCAAATAGATATAGTGAAGCAGGACTCATTAAAGAACTCGAGGCTCGAGACATAGGCAGACCTTCTACTTATGCATCCATAATGAAAACGTTGGAAGATAGAGAGTATGTTCGAAAAGAAAACAAAA
>JAKALG010000024.1 GCA_021813235.1 bacterium | reverse complement strand
GGTAGTTCCACCGAATGCACGATTGTCAATTGAGGAACCTGCGCCATTGACAATTGCTTGGAGGATGAGGCCATCTGTATAGTTGAAAATATCATTCATACAGAAGGTTGCTGCTTCTTCTTGAGTATCCAAATCGTCGAGGAATTTCTGCCATTCGACAATGCGGAATGCTCCATACGGCTTGTGATCGATAGTGAGAACTTCCGCCGTTGAAGTGAAGCTCTGCACTGTATATCCGCCCGCTGCACTCAATTCACCCACCGCAAAGCGGGAAAGATATGAGCGCGAAATGGTTTGTCCTTGGTACAAACCTTGCACGATTGCTTCACGAGACAATGCTCGATATACAGGTTGGCGGAAGAGCTGTTCCTGATACTGTTTAGCAAACGTGACTTTATAGGTATATGTATTCGCCATCGTTTTTGCTACTGATATTATCAGTGTTAAAAACAAAAGACATTAAACAAATCGAATTTTACCAGTTTTTTGAGCATCTTTGATTTTCCTTTGAGTCCTTGCTTCATCCCGCTTTTGTAATTTTGCAGGAGACATATTCCCCGCGAGAAAATCTAAATCTTCATCCTCGGAATCTTCTTCGACATTCTTCTTGCCTTCTTCAAAACTTTTGTCAGTTTTGAGAGCGCCGAGAATAGTGTCAAATTTTTTCTGATTCTTCGTATAAAGGTATTCAAGTTCATATCCCTTCACAACTTCTTTGCCATCCTGTTTGATGAGAACACCACCTTCCTTTGAATGAGAAATCTCATCCATGAGGGCTTTTGCCTCAGCTTTCATTGCTGGCGTTGCTCCGGGAAACTTTTTGTCAATGATAGGAAGAAATTCGTTCCACTCACCATCAAAGGATTGAGCTTCACTCTTCTCTTCTCTTTCTTTCTGGAAGTCATCGAGAAGTTTTAATTTCTCTTTCAGATTCGCAGGAAGTGATGGAGCAAGGGATTTACCCTTTAATAGAACAGTTTTAGTAAATTCCTTGAGAAATGCTCTTTGCTCGTCGGTGATTTCTTCATCATCAATTTGCTTGAGAATGTCCTCAGTAATTTTATCCAAATCTTCTATTGCTTCTTCAGTATTCGCTGGAGTCTTTTGACTTTTTAATTCTTCGAGATCTTTCATTACCCCTTCCAATTTTCTCTCAAGTTCTTGGCGTTCCCGCTTCTCTTGTTTGAAACGTTTTAGAGGTACTGTCTTTTTGTTCGACTTCCGATCTTCGGGATCGTCGTCTTCGTCATCCTTGTCATCGTCATCATCGATGTCCTCATCGTCTTTGTCACCGTCTTCTGGTGGCTCTGGTGATTCTTTCGATTTATCTTTTGACTTTTCAGACGCATTTGATTTTTCTTCGAGGTTTTCATCCTCTACAACTTCTTCTTCGGGCGAAGCTGAAATCCCTAGGGCTTTGACGGCTTCTTGATGTCGCACATCTAAATCCCTTTCTACGTCATTAGCTGACATTGGCTCGTTTTTTACAAGGTATTCGCACCTTGTAGTCTATCCCTCGACTAAGAGGAAGCGTCGGTTATGGCCGTACACGCCAAGTTTCAATTAAGAAACCAATTGAGTCCCCATAATGCTTTAGGGAACTCTCAGGTGTCTTAATCCTCCATCACTACACCACCACATCCATGAGCGTACGAACGTGCTGCGCGCATTGGATCTTCGTGTGCTGTGCTTGGGAAATCAACAATCTTGCCATTTGGAAGTTTCACCTTAACAACTCGTCGTGCAACCTCTCCTTTTGGTTTTTCAACCACTGTTTCAGCTTCCTTGGTTGCTTCCATTTTTGGCTCGACTTCTGCTGGCTTCTCGTCCACCACTACATCTGCTTTCTTTTTTGGTGCCATTATTTTATTCTCTTATATCTTTTGCTCGACTTTTTATGTTCTGGTAATTTTTTTGTTGATGTGGAAGCGAAATCGTGTAATTGTGATTTGCTCATACTAAGAACCCCACGATTCCTTTTGTATAATTTCTCTGGGGAATGTTCAGCAATTGCCATCACTGCTTGTTGTGCTTGAGATTCTGCAGGCATATTAGATTCTCTTGTACCTCTTTTTTGGCATTGCGACTTTGTTCAATCGAGGATTTTCTCTCTTTGCTTTTGCGCTTGCATTTCTTGTTTTTGACGCAAGAATAGCTCCTGCCACCTTCTCAGAATATCCTTCACCCTCTATTTTCTTTTGTACTGCCGCGAATCCCGGATGTTTTGATGTCATACGCGTGGATACTTTTTCTTTTCGTCCTTTTTCTCCTGCTTCATATCCTCTTCGGGTTCTTTTGGTTCATCCTTTTCGTCCTCGGCATCCTCAACGCCATGCACCGCGAGAATGTCGAAACTTAATTTTCCTGTCTCACCCTTTTCATTGGTATGCTTATCGTTCTCCCAAAGTTTCACTTCGAGTTCTACATAATAGGTTGTTCCCGGCTCACACTCATCTGGTTCTGGGAAGTTTTCGCGCGGCAAAACAAGCTGTGGATATTTGCGGGGCTTATAGTCATTGGCAAGCATCGCTTCTCCGCTTTTTGGTTTTATACGCTTCATCATAATCTTAGTATGTAATAATTATTCAATCTTCTAACCTCTTGCATTCCTTATAGAATTATCAATTTCTGTCTCAAGAGCTTTTGTGTCATTCTTTGGATCTCGATTGAGAACATTGAGATATACATTGTGAACATCGCGTGCATACATCAATGCGAGACGCTCTTGTTCAGTGAGTTTCTTGTCGGTAAGTAATCGCTGATTGATTGACTTTACTTCGCTCAATGCTATATCACGCAATCGAATTGTCTCAGGGAATCGGAGAAACTCTTCGGCTATTCGAATGCTCTCTGCTTGTTCGGACCACGAACGAATAATCGCATTGTTCTCTTCGTTATCATCTGCAAGGCGTGATGCCTGTTCGATTTTTGTTTCTATTCCGTTCATTGTGCTGGTTGTAATTGTGGCCTCATTGGTTGCTGTGGAGTAATTTGTGGAATCTTTGGTGATCCAGTATTTTCCGCAGTGTTCTCCTGTTCTGCTTCAGCGAGCATTTGCTTTTCTTGCTGTTTTCTACGCATATTTCCAATAACAATTTGTTTATGTTTGTCGATATACGCCAAGAATTTCTGTACATTCTTTTTTACGTTCTTGTCTTCGAGATGAGTTTCCACGAAATCAATAATTCGATTCAAGAAGTAAGTATCTGCCTGATAATTAGTTTTTGGTACTCGTCCCATCATTATGTCTTGCACCGCCTCAGAAGCGATTGAGACACTATCCTTGGTAGTTTCTGCGGTAGTGTCAAGCAACATTGCTACTTCTGCGTCAGAATATCCTCCGATATCCCGCGCAATGAATTCATCTCGTACGCGTCCGTTTACATTCTGACTGTTTGCAAGTAATCCCAACGCTTTTTCACGGCTCGCTTTTGCAAGTTCGTTTTTCTTGTTTGATTGTGATTGAGATACTACAGTAATTTCAAAGTCACGCTCGAAGTGTAAATCTATTCTCTTAAGTAAATCCCACTGATAACCCGCTTCTCCAAACAATTTAATTGGCATTGGCTCTTTGAGATAATCAACGAACCCTCCAAATACTCGATATCCCAACTGGACCAACGACTCCTGAATTGGCTGTGAGAAAAATGAAAGACGCTTTCCAATATTATTTTGCTCAACGTACGTCACGCCAACTTTCTTATCTGTTGGTTGTGATGCACCTTGCAATAAGTCATTCACTCCAAGACTATTTCCTACCTCGTTCTTTAACCACGAAATCAATTCAACTGTTCCGCTTATATCGGGACTCTTGAATTCATAGATACCTTCTGAAATTCTTCGTGTTCCATTTTGCGTATCTGCAGGTACTAATTTGCTTCGTCCAATTTGTGCCTCATAAAGTTTTTGAGGATTGATGAACATATCCTTATCATAGGCACGTGCATTCGAATTCTTTAATCGTCGATTCTCTGCATCTTCGTTGAATAAATCATTGATAGAAATTGCATGAGGATAAAGATCATCCGCATAACTCTTGCTCGCAAAGTTTTCACTATCTTCATGTGTTGCAAATCCAAAATAAGGATATAATTCTGAACTTGAGATTTCACTCAATGGACAGAAACGGATTGACTTTCCGAGATTGTATTCGAATAAATTGTACCAACGCTTTCCCTCGTATTCTGAAATAATTTCAATAAATCGCCATGTTGGCTCTCCCACTATGTCGTCATTTGCATCAATACCCAGTGGTTTGAATCGTGCCTCTTCATCAAAGTCAAGCATCCCACGTGTTTGGAATCCTTCTGACTTTGTGTTGATGATCTCATCGACTGCTTTCCTATCGTATAATCCACCCTTAACTCCACGAATCAAACTTGCTTTATTTAGCCAAACATTATCACGACCAAAATAGTTGTGATTTTCAATATTGAATCCTCCGCGTGCTTGAAAGATAAGATGTTCAAACGGAATAATAAGTAATTGAGAATGAAACTTTCCATCGAGATTGTAAGGAATATATTCTCCGACTCCTACGCCAGAAAATATTGCTTCCTTGCGCATTGCACGAAACATCTTGTTCCATTGTCCGCCGGGCATTTGTGAGTCAGATAATTTCTGAATACCTGCTGTTGCTTTTTGTGCTGCTCTCCAATCCGCTGGATCTGTTTCTCCAAACTTAATTGAAATATTATCATCCAAACTTGCAAGCAATGTGTCAACCATTCCTGAAAATATTGGAAGTGGTGCATCATAACGAACACGCAATTGACGTTCTGGGTTTACATTATAAAGCTGGCGATATTTCGCCACTTTTCTTACTCTGCGTCGCTTTGATGTCACACAAGATTCGAACTGTCGCTGATTGACTCTTGTTCGCTCTTCTGCAGGGTTTATTGCCATTACTTACAGTGTAACGAACTATTCAAATCTTCTAACCTCCAATCTTCTTTAATAAATAATCTCTCCTTGTAAAACAAGACACACACATCTGAACATTCGGCAAATACTTTTGTACTGCTGATTTTGGAAGGCCACACACGAGACAATGTGGTTCGTATTGTGTCAATTCTCCCTTTTCTGTTCTCCACTGTCCACAATAGGGACACTGAGCATACTCAAGGATCAACCCTGCACGTTCTGGTTTCGAGTAGGCGTGTCCAACATCATACATTTCCCTACATAGTTCACATCGTATGTTCATCCTTCAAATTCTCTTGTTTCTGCGACTGGTTCCTGCCATTCTTCTCGCTGTGGCTGTATGTCAAACTCTACTGAATGCAATTGCACGTCTTTTGGAGAAGCGCCGGGAATATAATGTCCTTCAAACTCTCTTGTTTCTTCAATCGGTGGCGTCCATACTTTGTTTTTATCCTCATTCGGTTTCGCATAATCTTTCATTTGCCACGCAATACACGCAGCTATCAATAAATCAAAGTGTCTCGTCGTCAATCGTGGATCCACTTCTCTGTCCATCAAATCGTCTCGAGTGTACGATTTACATTCCTGAATCAATCGCTTGTCATTTAGTGCTATCAATCCATCCTCAATTGCTTTCGCGAATGCAAACAACATCTTCGGTTTTGTAAGAACATTAGTATTCCATCCATATTCCATCGATTGTGTACTCTGACGATTGCTTGTCTTTGTTTCATCTCGCTGTGTGATAAATATCTTTTTAACTGGATATATTTGCTTCAATCGTCCGATCACACTATCAAACTTATTATTCTCTGGCGCGAGGAGACATTCTCCAAATCGTTCACCTTGCCGTGCCAATTCATCACCGAACACCTCTGGCTTGATTTCATTGTCTGCAAAGGTAGCCACAACCTGCGCTGGAATGGTCGAAAAATCGATTATAACGCTCGTAGAGCTGTCCAAACCGACTCCCCCTGCCGTATCTCCTCCCAGTGCATAAACGTGGCTTGCATCGTATTTTTTGAATATCAGCTGTCCTGCTATTTCCTTGATGGGACTTATCGCTATCTGAGCATTCAACGATTCACAATCAAACAACACATCTTTTCCTGCTGCTGGCTGACCGAGATATTCACCCTCGAAATCATCAGCACCACTTTGGATTGCTTCAATATCTTCTCTTGTGTATTTTTGTGGCCACGTTGGATTTTTGTTTTCGTCCCAAATAGGAATATTCACCACAATTCTTCGGCTGTCTTGTTTTTGGAATAATTTATGAACATTTCCTCGCTCTGATAAATAATTACAAAGATATAAACACGCACCACCTTTTGCGAGTCCGTTCTTTGCCTCTTCCATATTGTCCCAAATCATTTTGGTAGTGACTGCGGACCGCAACGATATTCTCGTTTCAAAGTCATCAAAAATGATAAAGTCTGGACGCGCTTCATCTTGAATCTGTCCTCGTTGTGGGCTTCCAACAGTATCTGCAAGCAACTTCACTCCTGTGGCTGTGGTGAACGAAGTCATTGTTTCTTCACGCTTTGCTTCAGTCTTCATAAAGACTTCTGGGTACAATGCTCTCACGCGTGGCTCGATAAGAAGATTATATACATCAGTCACCACCTGTTTTGAATTGCCTCCGTCTTGAGATAACACTTTTATATATTTCCTTCGATGAAATAAATCATTCGCAATAACATACGCAACAAATAGTTTTGTGCGCGTTGTTTTACTACAACCACGGAACCCTGCATCCACAAACGAATCAATACTTCCAAAATAAGCTTGTGAATTGTATTTATCTATATCTTTATGAAAAGATGCGTCTGCCGATGAAAAAAACTTTGGATAAAAATACCTTCCCCATAAATTAAAACGAACCATCAATTTTTCCAATGGTTCATTTTCTCCAAATGTAAATAACGCAAACAATTCCTCAGGATTCCCATCATCAAGGATTTGTTTAACTGTTTTTCCCATCTAATAAAATATTTATAGCAACATCGACTAATTTTTTCTGATCATCAGTTGGTGCTAATGATTTATTATCCGATGTCAAATCAAGTGAATTACCAAATTCTTTTCTGCGCTTCTTTTCTAAATATCTAAATGCCTGATTCGGATCATCTAATGATTTCACCACTGTTTGCCTTGCCTTTAATATTGGCTTTTCCTTAAGTGCCTCTTTTCGGTCAGTAAACTCTGGGTGCTTCTTTTGATAATCATATAATGACGGTTTTGAAATATTCGCATAAAAACAAGCCTCCTCGTCGCTACCACCAATAGCAAAAACCTCTTCGAGTTTTCTTATTACGTCCTCAGACATTACCGTTGGTCTGCCTCCTTTGTTCTTTGCCATTTTATTTCTTTTCCATTTTTCACGACTTTTTCATTTCCTGTGTAATCCACCCACCTCTGAACTATAACGTCTGCATACTTCGGATCTAATTCAACACCATAACAAATCCTTCCACTCTTCTCACACGCTATTAATGTGCTTCCACTTCCTAGGAATGTGTCCAATACTATATCTCCTTTATTACTGGAGTTTGTCAATGCTTCGGTCACCAATGACACAGGTTTCATTGTCGGATGTTCTGCACTTCTCGTAGGTTTGTCGTATCTCCATATGTCCGTGTGCTGTTTCTTCTTAATCACTTCTCCCTTTTCAACTTTACCTGCGATTTTTACCTTAAATCCTTGAAAGGTTATTGTAGTCTCTTTTCCATCATATTCAGTTTTTACTTCTCGCAAATCTTCCCATACATTTGCTATATCTCTCCGTTCTGTGAAATAATGATTCACTATTCCATCTCTCCATCCGTAGAGTATTGGTTCGTAGGTATTCTGGTAATCAGCGCGACTTAATGTAAAGTTATTCTTTGCCCATATAATAAACGATTGCCAATGTCCTCCTGCTTGTTCGAATGAGTCTTTCAATGAGTCTAGTTCACTCGAAGACATACACACATAGATTCCTCCGTCTGTGTTCTTTACGATAGGTTTCATTGCTTGAATAAGGAATTGCTTGAATGATCCCTTACTCATCTTGTCGTTTTTTATTCCTTCTCGCTCTTTCGGACCTGACTTGTGATTGGCATAACTTCCTCCTCCTTGGTAGTCCACATTGTATGGCGGATCAGTAAAACACATCTGTGCTCTATTACCCCCACAAAGCCTCAAAACTGCCTCCTCTTGCGTTGAATCTCCACATAGCACTCTATGTTGTCCCAACTCGTATAAATCTCCCAATTTGCTTTTTGGTTCCTTTGGAATCTCTGGAACTTCGTCATCTTTTAGGTCGGTATCTAATAACAAATCATTATCAAATCCAGTGAGTTCAAACATTTCCTTACTCAATTCCTTAAGTTCCTCTATCGCGAGTCCCATATCCCACTCTGACTCGTTTAGTTTATTGTCTGCGAGGCGATATGCCTTTGCTTTCTCTTCATCTAGGTCTACTTTAATAACTGGCACATCTTTCAATCCTAACAATTTTGCCGCCTCATATCTTCCGTGGCCTACGATTATCACGTTATTTTTATCCACCACTATTGGCTGGTTAAATCCAAATTCTTTGATTGAATTTGCTACCTGTTCAATCTGTTTCTTTGGATGTTTTTTAGCATTCTTCTCGTATGGTTTTATAAAAGATAATTTCATATATTATTCAATCTTTATCGACTATGTCAAGATACTATCTCTCCCGATATATGTACACGTTTCCGTCCTTTCTCTCGAATTCAAAGCGGATATGTTGTGGATCCATGGATAATCCCTTCATAGCATCTGCTCTACCAGCACGAATAACGTCTTCATACGCACGATTGTATGCCTGTATCATACAACTTGGTATCCCATCGCCAACGTCTACTTTTTCGGACTTATTCGATTTAATCACAATCCAAGTGATAACAAACAAGATTATTAAAATTATTATTAGTGTTGTCATCGTTTTATAAATTCCTTATGTGTTAAGTGCCACTTATTGCAATAATCACAGTGATATATTCGCAATTTCTTTTCTCCCATTCGTTCTCGGTAATTCATTGCGGTAATGGCATCTTTTTTAGAATACGACTTCTTTTCACCGCAGCGCATATTACTTGAGTTCCTTGATCAGTTTCTCAATAACCTTTTTTGTGGTGAGAGAGTCTTTCAAATCTTCTTCTGCGGTTACAAGAATTTCCTTCACCGTTTTTACTACCGTACCAATCACCTGACCAAACGGATCTTTCTTCTCATTGGTAACTGTCTTTTCTGGTGGGAGTGCAGAAAGTGTCGCGATATTAAATTCTGCGTGGGCGATACTCAAAAATACTCTTTGCAATTGCTCCTGATAGTATTCGAGTTTTATTTCTTTTTCTGTCTTGTTCTCGATTTTCTTTGGTTCTTCCATAATTTTATTTGTTTTTTAATTTTTTTGCTTTTAGTTCGTCGTTTTCGCATACCTTTCTCACTAATTCATTCATTAGTGCGCTTGCCATATTTATCTGCACTACCTTTCGATTTTTTACATCAATTGGGATACTGATACCGATAAACATTGGCGAAGGTACAAAGCGCAACATCACCGTACCGTTCTCTAACTTGTGCCAAACAAAGTAATCTAGAATGGTGTTTTTTATATCTTCTGAGAGCGTGTTTCGATCTCCATGCTCTAAATAAAGAAACTTTTCTGGGAGCTTTCCCTTTATTACTTTCTTTGATTTTTTTGGAGTTGCCTTTTTTGTCATTAGATATATTATACACTATTTTATCTCTTTCGTCTTGTGGATAA
>JAKALG010000023.1 GCA_021813235.1 bacterium | reverse complement strand
GAAAAAGATGCTGGACTTCTTCTTGCAAGCAACCCTCGCTTTTCAGAAATAGTTACTAATGCGTCAAAACAAGTTGATTATCTAATAGTGTCTTTCCATTTTGGAGAAGAATATAAATTAAAACACAATGAGAGACAAGAGTACCTAGCACATAAAGCTATAGATGCAGGGGCAAAAATAATTATTGGTAGTCATTCACATGTAGTGGAAGATGCAGAAATTTATAGAGATGGATTTATTATTTATTCACTCGGCAATTTTATTTTTGATCAAGGCTTTTCTCCGGAAACAATGGAGGGTATGCTTTTAGAAATTAAATTAGAAAAAGATGGAAATATGTCTATCACAAAAAACATCGTGAAACTAAACAATTTCTTCCAGCCAGCTGAAATAATCAAAGGAGTAGAAGAAAAAATAGAGTTTAAATAAAAAAAGCTGAGATGTAAAACATCTCAGCTTTAACAAAAATTATTTCTTTAAAAACTTTTCTAACTGAAACTTAACTGTTTCAATTAGAATGCAATTATCCACGGGTTTTGATATATATTCTGTGGCTCCTGCATTTAAACATTTTTCTTTATCCCCTTTCATTGCGAATCCCGTAATGATAAGGATGGGTACCTCTTGATAATGCTTGTTGATTCCACGAATTATCGTGGTAGCCTCAAGACCATCCATTTCTTCCATTTGGACGTCCATGAGAATTAAGTCAAATTTTTTTTCTTTAACCATGTTTATAGCTTCAATACCATTCTTGGCTAAAAAAATGTTCTCAAATTCTCCTTTTTTAACTAAAATTTTTTTAAGAACTAAAGAAGACAAATTCTCGTCTTCAACGATAAGAATTTTTACATTTTTCAAAATAACCTCCCACTATTTTATTTTTAAAAAAACTAAATTATCTTTCTAATTCAGAATACATTTTATTAAGAGAAAAATCAAATTTTATTTTGCGATAGCTACAGCGTCGTCTAATTTAACAGAAAGGAGCTTGGAGGCACCATCGGAACCGACAGTGACACCATATAATATACCAGCGCGAGACATCGTCTCCCTGTTGTGAGTGACAACGATAAGCTGAGAATGGTTAGAAAGCTTTTCTAACATATCTCCATATTTGCGAGAGTTTGCCTCATCAAGGGCAGCATCTGTCTCGTCTAAAACCAAGAAAGGAGGAGGATTGACCTGCGACATAGCAAAAAGAAGAGCGATAGAAGTGAGAGATCTCTCTCCTCCTGAAAGGGCATTTAATTCTTTTACTTTTTTATGTGGCAAAGAAACATTTATTTCAATACCTTGTTCAAAGGCTATTTCTTCTTCATCCTCTACTTCTCCTCCTTCTTCGCCTTTTCTTCTTTTATTTTCAGTTACAAGAGAAAGATGAGCAGAACCTCCACCAAACATCAAAGAAAACAAATTGGTAAATTCTACATTTATTTTTTTAACACCTTCTTTAAACTCAATATCAATTTTTTCTTTCAAATCTGCCATCAGAGCATGGAGTGATTCAATGCTTTTCGTTAAGTCTTCCATCTCTTTTGCTAAAAAGTTATCTCGCTGTGAAACTTCTTCAAATTCTTTTATGATTTCAGATCCTCCACTCGAACCAACATCTTCTAATTTTATCTTAATGCGTTCTATTTTTCTCTTTAATTCTTCTTGATTATTTCTATTTATTTCCCCATCAGTTTCAAAATTCTTGTAAGATAAAATTTCACCGCCAATCAAGGCTCCTCCTTCTTTTATCTCGTTCTCAAAAGTTTCCTCTTCTCTCTTTAAACCTTCTTCCCTTACAGATATCAAATTTAGGGAAGAAGTGAGCTCTTGATGTTTGACTCTGTAGTTAAATTTCTCTTTCTCTTTCAAGTGGAGAGCTTCATTTTCTTTATTTATTTCGCTCTTTAAATCAACTACCTTTTCAAAAATATTTTTCTCTTCATCTTCTATCTTTTTCATCTCATCCAAGATCTTTTGCTGATTCTTCCTCAATTCTTCCACTTCAGAGTTAGAAGAAGAATTTTCCATGACACTTTTATGTTGGTCAACATTATTTAAAATTTCTTTTATTCTTAAAAGGATTATCTTTATTTCTGCTATATTTTCTTCTATCATCGCCTCTTCTATTCCAGAATTTATTTCTTCAAATATCGCTTTTATTTCTTCGGGATTTTTTATTATTATCTCGGGAGTTTGCTCTTTCCTGCGCTCTTCCATCTCTATCATTCCTTCCATTCTTCCTAATTTGCGTTCTATTTCATTTTTGACACTACGGATACCGTGAATTTTTTCTTCAAGAATTTTCAATTCTTTTTCTTTTTCACTCTCTTTTTTTTCATTCACTTCATCCATGCTAGATATTTTGTTTTTCACATTTTCTAGCTCTTCTTCTATTCTGCTCTTTTCGTTAAATAAATTAGACTTTTCTTTATTTAAATAAATGCTTTCTTTCTTTAAATACTCTTTGTATAAAGACAAAAGAGATACTTGCATTTCTTTTGCTTTTTCAAATTTATCTACTTGTTTTTTTAAGAAATTTAAATGTGGAGCATTCTCTCGGCGAAGCAGTGATACCTCCTTCATATTATTGGTAGTTCTTTCTAGCTTGCGTCCTGCTTCTTTTATTTTATATTGGTATATCTTCAATCCGAGAGCATCTTCTACCATCTCTCTTCTGTCTTTTGAAGAGGCATTCAATATCCTGTCTGCTTCTCCTTGAGAAATGATGTGGTGGCCAGAAGAACCAATGTTTACGGAAGCCAAAAGATTATTTATATCTTTTAATCTTACTTCTGTTCCATTTAAAATATATTTGTTTAATCCATCAGGGTAAACCTCGCGAGAAATTGAGATAGTATCATAATTTAAATTAATATTTTCCTTTCCCTCTTGAAAGAGTTTGAAAACCTTATCAGAATTATCAAAATATATTGTGACAGAAGCGCGAGAGCTTTTCGGCAAGGTTTTTGAGCCTTTAAAGATAAGATCCGAGCCAGAACTTCCACGCATTGATTTTATTGACTGTTCTCCCAAAACGAAACGCAGAGCTTCTACCACGTTTGATTTACCAGAACCATTTGGCCCCACTATGGAAATAATAGAATTTTGAAATTCCAAAGTTGTTTTTTTAGAAAAAGATTTAAAGCCATTTATTTCAAGATTCTGAAGTCGCATAATTTTATTCTAACATATTTAATAAACTTCCTGCTGATAACAATGTTCACAGTATATTATTTCTGGTCTTTCTGGTGCATAACTGGTCTCAAATTCATTGGTGCATCCTTCTTTCATACACTTTCTGTGCCAAAGTTTCATTGGATTTCTTTCTTTTAGTCTTCCATAATGCCTACAACCATAACAAAGATGAGGTATTGGAATATTAAATCTTCGATAAAAAATTAATTCATTTGGGATAATTTTAAAGGCAGTAGTACAGTGATCTTTGCATTTACCTTGATGCTCACATTCTATAATTTCATTTATTATGTTGTCTGCTACGTCTTTTATATTATCTGGAATATCTTTAGATAAAAGAGTCGGTTTATAATTACGTGCTTCAGAATCCTTCCAAGATAAACCTATTTCAAGAACTTTTTCTTTCTCAATTGGAAAATAATCTTGCGCTACGGTTTCATTATAAGCAAAAGGCGCAAGCTCTGCAGGGAAAAACTCTCCATATTTATACACATTCCCTTTTTTATCAACATAGGGCATTTCATTCATGTGTCTAATAATTTCTTCTCTTAATTTAAAGTATTCTTCTTTTTTATATTGTTTGTTTAGAATACAGTATTGTTTAGAGCGAAGACCAAAACAAGCAAAAAGGTTGGAAGAGTCATGACAATAAAAACTATATTCCACGCTTTCCGAAGAATGAATACTATGACTAAACAGAATATTCTTCCCACCTGGACCAGCGTCAAAAGTTTCATACATTAATTCAACAACTCCAAATCCTGGACCACAATCAAATATATCCTTTCCTTGCACGCCCCAAAAAGCGTAGCTACAGTCTTGAAGTTCGCTCATCAAGTCAAAACAATTGTGGCAATTTTTTGCATTTACAATATTATCGCCAGAAACGTTGCTTGAATTTACAATGTGAGCATATTTATGAATAGCCTTCAGTTTTAAATCCTCAAACTCTTTTTTCTTTTCTTGAATAAAAGAATAACTACCTAAATCCATTTCTTTTATTTTTTTCTGATATTCTTCTTTAGTTAATTGTTTGTTATAAAAACAATAACTTTTGCTCCTTAAATTTGAACACATAAAACAATCTGTGCAATTTCGACAATCATAAAGAAAATATGAATTTACACAGTTATGAGAATCTTGACTATAAAAAAGCTGATAAGAATCTGCACAAACTAAATCGTCATAGGAAAATTGTGTTCTGTGAACAACATGCAAATCCATCGAATCTTTGATTTCTGTAATAGCATCAGAGTAAAATACCCTTTCATTTTTCCAAGAAGCAGAGATTAAATAACAATCTTTGCTTTCTTCTGCCACATTACAATAATCACTATCAACTGATTTTGTCTGCATAAGGTTTTGTAAAGGAAATTTGTCACGCAATTTTGCCCATTGAGAAAAAAATGGTTCAGAAAAATTATATCCGACATGGTAATCAAATGGGTCCCAATCATCACTCCACCATGTTTTTCTATCGATAACAACTAAATTTTTATCTGGAGAATAAGCAGAGATAATATCTTTACCAGAAAAACTATCTTTCCTTTTATAAAAAGAATGAGTATTTCTATACGCTAGACGTCTTTGCATTCGACACTCCGGACAAAAGGTCGGGATAGGAACACTAATTTTTTCGTAAAAACCAAAATCATCCGGCTCTATAGTAAAGTCTTTTTTGCAATTCTGGCATATTCTTTTTTCCACTTTTTCGCTTGACATTTATTTATAATTTGCTACACTAAAGTTCTAAATGGCTTCGGCCCGACTCGTGCTTCGGCACGAGGTATAAATCAAAAAAACTCAAGGAATTAACTCTTTGAGTTTTTTTGTTACTAATTTAAAGTCCTCTTCTGAAATTTTATCAATCATATGGCTAAAACGCTTGGCATCAAGAAGTTTTAGTTGTGAAAGTATAGCTGTGCTTTGTTTTCCTAGCACTTGAATGTAAGCATAATAAATAGTATCTTTCGGAGTATGAGTTAGTGGCAAAACCCAACAAACATCATTATTAAATTTTCTAACAATTAAAACTGGTCTTAAATAATCCAACCCTTTTCCGTCTTGTTCATATCCAATATTTAAACCCAAACTTACATACCAAACCTCTCCTTCATGAAAATGAGGTCTTTGCTCAATTAAATCTAATTTAGATTTTTTAGAATGCCAATGAAGAAAATCTTTCATATATTATTCCATCCAATTTTTTATTTTTAATGCTGTCTCTGCTGCCTTTTGTTCGGCTTCTTGTTTTGATTTACCTTTTCCTTCAGCTATTAAATTAAGTCCAAAATAAATACCAACGGTAAAATGTTTGTCATGGTCAGGACCTGACTCATGTAAAACTTTATATAAAGGTGTAACTTGCACAAATTCTTGGGCTTTTTCTTGTACTAAACTTTTTGCGTCACGCCACAACTTTTTAGAAACAATTTCTTCTGTGTGAGGCAAAAGTGTTGTTTTTACAAATTTATCTACAACATCATACCCCCTATCTAGATATAGAGCTCCTACATATGCTTCATATGTATTGGCCAAAATATATTGTCTAGCCTTACCATTATCCTTGGCTTCACCTTTAGATAAAAGCAAATAATCATTCATCCCTTCTTTCAAAGCTACTTCTGAGATAATAATCGCGTTTACAAGAGCTGAACGAATAGCTGTCAATTCTCCCTCTGTGTAATTTGGATATTTTCTGTAGAGAAAATCGGTCACAATCAGTTCAAGCACGGCATCTCCTAAAAATTCCAACCTTTCGTTGTGCGAAATGAGAGATCCCGTATTTTCATTAATATAAGAACGATGAATAAAAGCTTGCTTTAACAAATCTTTATTTTTAAAAACTATTTTTGTTTTCTTTTCAAAATCTGAAAACTGAATCATGGGATTAGGCTTTAGGAAATTTAGACTTTAGGCTTTAGCTTTTTATTTAGCTAGTGCCTAGTGCCTAACGCCTAGTGCCTGTGTTACTAATAATTTCGATCGCTTTTGAAATAAGTGGGATAATATCATTGTAAATACGGAGTTCAGGTAACTCCTTCAATTGAAACCAACGAGCATTATCTAGCCCACCAGAATTTTCAAGTTTTAATTCTTGATATACACTTTCTGCTAAAAAATAAGTCACTTTTTTCAAAGTTTTTCCTTTCTCTGGATGAGAAGCAACATATTCATTTTCTCCAATCTTTTCTTTTATCGTAATATCCAAGCCAATTTCTTCTTTTATCTCTCTAACAGTTCCTTCTTCCATCGTTTCATTCTCAATCTCTGGACTGTCACCAATTTTACCTTTAGATAAAGTCCAATAACCAAAGACATCATGTACTAAGGCAAATAAAACTTCTTTACCTTTTTTTGCATAAATCAGAGCTCCGCCTAATTTTTCTACAGGTAATTTAGTAATATCTACGGGCTCTTCTATTTTTTTCTTTTTACTTATTTGTTCTTTTCCTGGCTCACCTATTTCTTTGTAAACAGCACCCAATACGCCATTTACAAATTTACCAGAATTTTCTCCGCCGAAAGTTTTTGCTAATTCTATCGCTTCATTTATAGCAACCTTAGGAGGTACTTCTTTTCTATCACCAAAAAGAAGCTCCGTTAAACCAATCCTTAAAATATTTCTATCTACAACAGAAATTTTTTCTAGTGGCCAATCTGGCGCAGCCTTTTTAATTATTTCATCAATAACCGAAGATTTTTTCAAAACTTGTTCTACTAGAGACAAAACGAAAACATCGTCCTCAAGACCAGGAGCAAATTCTTTTAAATTTCTATTGAGAGCTTCTTTAGTTTTTTTGTCATCCCAAACAACACCTTGCTCGTTTGTCGTCATAAAATCCCGCTCGAAAAGCGTTTGGAGAACTATTGATCTTGAAAGGTGCCTATTTGCCATATGTTTCAGGCGCTAGGCTCTAGGCGTTAGGCTTTAGCTTTTTTGAATTAGCTAGTGCCTAGTGCCTAAGGCCTAATCGCTATTACTTTGCTTCTGCCTTCTTTGCTTTTTCTTTCTTCTGTTTCTTTTCTATTTTTTTGACCAAATCTAATACCTTCATTCCGCGATAAAATCCACAAGATGCACAAACAGTGTGACGCTTTTTGAAATTGCCACAATTTGCACACTTAGTAAGACCTGTGCTCATCAATGCATGATGAGAACGTCGGTTTGCTGTATGCGATTTTGTATGTCTCATTCGTACTACCATAATGTATCCTATAGTAGCATATTAAATACAAAAAGCAAAACAAACTAGCAAAAATCCTCTCAAATATGATAATATAAGTATTATGGAAACAACTGATAATTTGCATAATTTAAGGCATTCCCTGGCTCACCTTCTGGCAGCCGCTGTTTTGGAAATATATCCTGATACTAAAAACACCATAGGACCCTCAATAGAAGACGGTTTTTATTATGATTTTGAGTTTTCTTCTCCTATTTCTGACAAAGATTTGCCTAAAATAGAGAAGAAAATGAAAGAGATTTTGAAATCTTGGAAGGAATTTTCATATGAAGAAAAGACGGGAAAAGAAGCAAAAGAATATTTTGTAAAAAATGAATATAAAAAAGAACTTATAGATGAGATCGTCGGAAAAGGTGAAAAAATAACTTTTTATAAATGTGGGAGTTTCGTTGATTTATGCCGAGGTGGACATTTAGAAAATCCAAGCAAAGAAATAAATGCAGATTCATTTAAACTAGACCGCGTCGCTGGTGCATATTGGCGTGGAGATGAAAAAAATAAAATGCTTACTCGTATCTATGGCCTCGCATTTTCTACTAAAGAAGAACTAGAAAAATATTTAAATCAAAGAGAAGAAGCGTTAAAGAGAGACCATAAGAAAATTGGGAAGGAAATGGGTTTGTTTACAGTTTCTGAATTAGTCGGAAAAGGATTACCAATGTATTTACCAAAGGGCAATATAATCAGAACTCAATTAGAGAATTTTATTCGAAAAGAAAAAGAAGACTTGGGTTATTCTTTCGTTACAATTCCACACATAGCAAAAAAAGAGCTTTATATACGTAGTGGACATATGGGTAAATATGATGCCATGATGCCGACAATGACAGATGAAAATGGAGAGGAATTTGTGATGAAAGCCATGAATTGTCCCCATCATTTTGAAATATATAATGCAGAACCACATAGTTATCGTGATCTACCTTTACGCATCGCAGAGAATACAACAGTTTATCGTAACGAAAAAAGTGGAGAACTTTCTGGGCTTTTACGTGTTAAGAATTTGACCCAAGATGATACTCACCATTTCATAAGAGCCGATCAAATTGAATCAGAGATTGAAATGATTTTTGGATTAATGCAAAAAGTTTATAAAATATTTGGTTTTGATAATTACAAAGTTGAAGTCTCTACTCGAGATATAAAAAACAAAGAAAAATATTTTGGAAGTGATGAAGTATGGGAAAAAGCTGAAAAAATATTAGTAAATTCTGCAAAAAAAATGGGTCTCAAATACAGCGTAGAGGAAGGAGAAGCTGCTTTTTATGGACCTAAAATTGATATAAAAGTAAAAGATTCAATAGGAAGAGAGTGGCAATTGACCACGGTGCAGCTTGATTTTAACCAACCAAACAATTTTGAAATGGATTATATAGGAGAAGATGGCAAAAAACATCGTGTTGTCGTTTTACATGTTGCAATATTTGGGTCTTTTGAAAGATTTATGGGAGTCCTTATTGAACATTATGCTGGTATCTTCCCTCTTTGGCTCTCGCCGGTACAAGTGAAAGTTATTCCTGTCAGAACAAATCATAATGAATACGCTAAAAAAGTTTATGAATTGTTAAAAGAAAATGGCATCCGTGTACAATTAGACGACGAAGAAGCAAACCTCGGAGGAAAAGTTCGTGATGCTAAAAATAATAAAATCCCTTACTGGATAGTTATCGGTGATAAAGAAATAGAAGCCGATAAAGTCACTTTGGAATCTCGCGACAAAGGACAACTTGGTCAAATCTCAAAAGAAGAACTCATCGCAAAACTCAAGAAAGAAATTACAAAAAAAATTTCTTAAGCTATGGATAAAAATGAAGAGCTCAAAAAAATACATGAAAAATGGTTTCAGGATTGTGAATGTGAATTAAAAAACACGGCTACTCAACCTGTTCCTGGAGATGGCAATCCTATATCAGAAATTGTTTTTATAGGAGAAGCTCCAGGAAAAAGTGAAGATGCACAAGGCCATCCCTTCGTAGGAGCTGCAGGAAAATTCTTAGCTGAAATGCTTGAAGCTATAAAGATGAAACGAGAAGAAATTTACATCACCAACATTGTGAAATATCGCCCGCCAAACAATCGCGACCCACTTCCAGAAGAAAAAGACGCGTGTAGAGAATGGCTCATAGAAGAACTTAATTTTATAAATCCAAAGTTGGTAGTATTTTTAGGTAGACATTCTATGAACGATTTCTTCCCTACTGAAAAAATTTCTGATGTCCACGGCAAACTTTTAATAAAAAAATTCAATCATATAAATACAAAGCATTTCCTTCCTCTCTATCACCCGGCTACTGCCCTCTACAATGGCGGAATGAGAGAAACTCTAATAGAGGATTTCAAAAAAATCCCAAAAATTTTGGAGAAAATAAAAAGTTAATTTCCTTAATATATCATATATGATAGGTTAAGAAAATATTTT
>JAKALG010000022.1 GCA_021813235.1 bacterium | reverse complement strand
AGCATAAAAGCATTTATTTTTTAATTCAGATTTTACGAGTTCAGCTTTGTGTCCCACTATTGCTATAGGCTTCTTGTGGAATGCTTTTTCGGCCGATTCCAGAATATACCTTATCATCGGTTTATTTCTAAGTTTCACTAAAACTTTCGGTAATTCGCTTTGCATTCTGGTGCCTTTTCCAGCTGCTAAAATCAATATTTCAAAATTGTCTTTTTTCATATGTTTAGAGATTATATACCAAAAAAGGATTATTGCTAGTTGATTTATTTGTTAAAATAGTCAAAATTATGTTAAAATTTGGACATTGTTTATGATAAAAAAGATTCTTTTTCTTCTATTTTTTATTTCCGGATTTTGTGCTTTATTATATCAAACAGTCTGGTTACGGTTGGCATTTGCTGATTTTGGTGTGAACACTCAAGTCATCTCAGTCGTGGTTTCAGTTTTCATGTTAGGGCTTGTCTTAGGCTCTTTTGTAGGAGGTAGATATCTGATAGAGCTAGCTAAAAAAAATAAAATCACCTCATTATATTTTTATGCTTTCGCAGAAGCAGGTGTTGGGCTCGGGGCTTTTTTGGTTCCAAAGCTTTTTTCTTTTGGACACAATTGGCTTTTGAGTTTTGGAGAAACGAATTCCACTCTCTACCTCGCACTTTCCGCTCTGGTCTTATCTCTCGCAATGTTGCCATGGTGTTTTTTAATGGGGACGACTATTCCACTTATTATGGATTATATCAATCGCCGTTTGGCAAAAGATAAAAATGGTTTTAGTTTTTTGTATCTAGCAAATACTTTTGGAGCTATGGCTGGCACTTTGATAACGGCGCTCATTTTTATAGAATCATTAGGACTTAAAAATACTTTATTTTTTGCTGCATGCTTAAATTTCTTAATTGCCACGATGGCTATCTTCTTGGCTAGAAAATTAAAAAAGAATGAGAGCGAAACGATAGAAAATGAAGAGAAAAATTTGTGGAGACTTAAAGATTTGAATAGCAAAGATAAATTTATTTTAGGTTTGTTATTTACAACTGGATTTTCTTCGGTAGGCTTTGAGGTCATTTGGAATAGATTATTCACTCCAATTTTAGAAACATCAGTCTATGCTTTTGCTTTTATATTATTCATGTATCTATTGGGGACTTGTTTTGGACTTTTACATTATCGTTCTGATTTTAAAAAGGGCAAAGTTTTGTCAGTCGGATTTCTTTTGATTTTTTTAAGCATTATGAGCGTGGTTCAAATCTGGTTTGTAGATCCGAGGTTTCATTTAGGCGCTTTAGGGGTGATGTTGTGCATAGGTTCTATCTCGTATTTATTAGGTTATTTAACCCCAAAACAAATAGACGAATTATCGGAAGGGAATCCAAACATCGCTGGGCTAGCTTATGCTATAAATTTATTGGGTTGTATTTTAGGACCTTTGCTTGTGTCTTATATCTTCTTGCCACTTGTCGGTTCTAAATTTTCTATCATTTTAATGAGTTTGCCTCTTTTTATATTTTTCTTTAAAAAGAATGAAATGATAATTTTATCTAGAAATATTAGGCAAACAGTTTTAGCTACAGTGCTCGTCCTGATATTAATCACTGTCGGTTTCGCCACGACTTATGAAGAATGGTTGAATGCATCAAATAAAATAATCAAAAATGATTACAATGCGACGACCCTAGCCGCGATTTTGGAAGCAAACAATCCTCGTTCTAAATATCTCATGGTCAACGGAGTAGGGATGACGATGCTTACTCCTATAACCAAAGTGATGGCACATTTACCTTTATTTGCCTTACCTCCGGGTCCTAAAAATGCTTTAGTTATATGTTTTGGTATGGGTACCACTTTTCGCTCGGTCATAAGCTGGGGCATTCCTACCACGGCTGTCGAATTGACCCCGAGCGTCGGAGAACTCTTTCCTTATTTTTTTGATGATACGGCTAAAATTTTGGCTGATAAAAATAATAAAATTGTTATTGACGACGGAAGAAGATTTTTAGAACGTACCACTGGCAAATATGATTTAGTCGCTATTGATCCTCCTCCGCCTGTAATATCTGCTGGTTCAAGTTTGCTTTATTCAGAAGAATTTTATCAAATTATAAAAATGCATTTGACTCCTAGCGGAATTCTCGCGCAATGGTATCCAGAAAAAAATGACAAAACATTACAAGCTGTCGCGCGCTCACTCGTCGAAGTATTTCCTCATGTAGAAGTTTATAAATCAATCACAGGAAATGGGTATCATTTTCTCGCTTCCAACAGCCCGATAGTTATGAAGACAGCAGGGGAGATTCTTAAAAATATACCTCTCAATGCGCAAGCTGATTTGATGGAGTGGAACGACGACAATGAGCCAAATGTCGGGAGTTATATAAATAAAATACTTAGTGGTAAACAAGATATAAATGAATTGCTGAATAAAGACAAAAAAATTAAAGTCACTGATGATCAGCCGTATAATGAATATTTCTTTTTGCGTAATACAAACTAGATTGACTTTTATATTATATGTGATATTATTTATTTGAAAATATAAGTTCTACATTTTTTGAAAACGTAAAAGGAAAATAATGTGATGATGTTACAGAAAATTTATTTTTTTACTCACCTTGCTTTAATAATTGTTCTTTTATTCTCAATCTTTAAGCTGGTGGGTTGGCTTATGTTGGGGGTGATTTTGGAAGGAGAAAATTACTTGCCCAACAGAGATAGTAAACATTTACATAAGATGTCTCTATGGACATTTATTGTAATTGTCTTAGTGGTTCTTTTAGATCTCATTAAGTAACTAAGTAAAATTTCAATGCTTAGTTTGTAAAAACAAACTGAGCATTTTATTTTTATGAGTAAAATAGTATTTAAATATTTTTTCTTCTTAATATATCAACAGTTAGATTATGTATGTAATGCAAAATTACTGTTATCCAAATAGTACCTGTCCATATCGTGATCATAGAAGCGATAGGTCCAAAAATGAGCCCCGTATATAAGACCTGGTGCAATGTTTCTCTTTTTGTTTGCCATCTATAATTTCTTAAATGCCATAGACCGAATAGTACTGAAGATATAATTATAGAAAGAAATGGAGAAAAAAATATTAATAATCCAAATAAAATAAAACCCCGAAAAACAACTTCCTCGTAAATACTAGAAAAGAATATGTATATTCTCCAAGGATAACGTCCATAAACTTTTCTAGTCTTGATGTATTGTATTAATTGAGTGATGAAAGCAAGCGCAATCAAAGAGCAGATAAAAATGACTTGCATTTTGGGACTCAAAAATCCTACTTGTTTTAAACTAAATACTCCTAAAGATTCCATTACATTAGTATAGCAAAATGTTTTTAAATTTGCGGAGGCGGGAGGATTTGAACCTCCGATACCTTTCGGTATGCCGCTTTTCGAAAGCGGTAGTTTCAACCACTCACTCACGCCTCCTTTTCATTACAATCTACCATTTTTTGCGATTTTTTCAAAAAATGTTATGATGTTTAATGTTTTAGGCCTTATCGTCTAACGGTTAGGACGTGAGCTTTTCAAGCTTAAAATCCGGGTCCGATTCCCGGTAAGGTCACCAAATGAATAAAAAATTATTTAATGTGCATCCTGATGTTTTGAAGCTAGGATTTGTGAGCTTTTTGACTGACATCAGTTCTGAAGCAATATTTTCAGTATTCTCCATATTTTTTACTATAGTCGTAGGCGCGTCTGCTTCTTTGCTCGGCTTGATAGAAGGATTTTCAGATTTTTCTGCATCTTCTTTAGATTATTTTGCTGGCTGGTTGTCGGATAGATTAGGGAAAAGAAAACCCTTAGCTCTTATTGGTTATGGATTTTCAACCTTGGCAAAGTTAATGCTTTTGATTGGGACGTCTGTAGCAGCACTCGCTTCCTTTAGGATTATTGAACGTTTAGGTAAAAGTTTTCGTGGTCCACCGAGAGATGCTTGGCTTTCGGATGTTGCAGAAGAAAAGAATAGGGGATATGCTTTCGGTTTACACAAAGCTATGGATAAATTAGGTGCCGTTTTAGGACCTGTGATCGCTTATTTTTTGCTTCTTTGGATGGGGACTAGTCTCGGTACATTCCATACTATTTTTATCATAGCGATAGTCGCAGCGGCTATTTCCGTTGTCGTTCTTATGTTAATGAAGGATCGCCCTGGAATTTCACACGAAAGAGAAAACATTTTTAAAGCTTGGAGAACCTTAAGCAAAAGATTCAAACTCTTTCTTATTCCAGCAGGTATTTTTTCTTTAGCATATTTTAGTTTTGGTTTTCTCCTCCTCCGAGCTTATACCATCGGTTTTGCAATTAAGGATGTTGTGTTGCTCTATGCTCTTTTTAATATTTCTTTTGTAGTGATATCTATACCCATAGGCAAGTTAGGTGATTTGATCGGACGCAGATATATTATTATTTTAGAATATTTAATTTACATTATAATGTCTCTAGGTTTTATTTTTGCGACGGAAAAATGGGAAGTGATAATATTATTTTTATTATTTGGTATTTTTTACAGTATTGATGAAGCTCAAGGCAAGGCATTTATCACGGACATAGAGAAAGAGAGGAGAGCGACAGCGATAGGTATGTACAATTTTGTTACGGGGCTGATCTATCTGCCTGCTTCAGCAATCGCAGGTCTGCTTTGGGTTTTCAATCCTATATACGCCTTTATCTTTGCGGCAATTGTAGCATTCATTGCTATGGGTTTTTTCATTTTTCTAAGACCTTGGAATGATGTAATCGTAGAAAAGAATAAAAGATTAGCCTAAAAAGACAAAAACCCGGGATGCATTACTTTAAAAAGTAAACCGGGTTTTTAAATTTTTTAAAATATTTCTAAAACTAAATCCATTTTTGCTTTCAGATAAATATGCTATCAAAAAAACAAAAAGGATTATTGCAACACCAGTATAAGCAGAATAAAAAATGCAGATTACTGGTATTGTTATTATTGTTGTAAAAATTATAGTGTCCTTCAAAGAACCCCCTTATTTTTTTGAATGAATTAAATTCTGTTTTTTGTGATTTAAAAGATAATATAGAATTATGGAGAACAATACAAAAACTCCTATAATTACACTGCTTAATGGTGAAATATTGTTTAAATATCCAGCACCAAAAAAACAAGCAATTAAAACTATCATTACGATAATAAAAATTGCGGTATTTTGTTTTGCCTTCATCTTTTCCTCCATTATTTAAAAAGGTTTTTCCGTATTTAGTCTAGCAATTTAAAGGCAAATTGTCAAAAGATTACTTTGTATGAATATAGAGATAAATATCTTCCAAGGCACGGACGGCATCACCAGCAGCGATATTGTTTTGATGATATAAAACATCGGTACAATCTCCAGCAGCCCAAATGCCTGGTACATCTGTTTTTTGGTTCAATGGATTTATTTTTACGCGTCCTTTTTCATCAAGGGGAAGAATATCTTTGGCAAAATCTGTACTTGGAATCTGTCCGATTTCAACGAAGATACCCGAGACTTTTAGTTCAGTTTCTGTACCTGTAGTTTTATCTTTAAAAACTATTCCTTCTACAAACTTATCTCCTTTTATTTCCACAATTTCAACATTTTTAATTGCTTTCATTTTAGGATTTTTCAAAACTTTTTCAATTGTCACTTCATCTGCACGGAAAGATTCGCTTCTGTGAAGTAATGTTACAGATTTACAATAAGCGAGAAGCTGAGCGGCAGATTCAAAAGCAGCATTACCTCCGCCGACTACAATGACATCTTGGTCTGCAAAAAGTGGTCCGTCACAGGATGCACAATAGGTGAGTCCTTTGTGTTCTAACCTGTCTGCTCCTTTTGCTTCTAATTTTCTACGTCCGCTACCTGTCGATATCAACACTGTTTTAGTTAAAAATTCTTCACCTGAATCTAATTTCACTTTAAACTCAGACGTTAGACGTCTGGGTTCCAGACGTCCAATGTTTGTTACTCTTATGCCTTCTTTAACTTCCAATGTTTGTCCAGCTCCAGAGTTGGCAAGAACATGTTTTTTGAAGCCTTCTGCAAGTTCTGCACCAGAAATAGAAGGAGTGCCGATCCAGTTGAAAATCTGTTCAGACACGACAGATTGCCCACCCCATTCGGATGTTATAAATAAAGTATTAAGTCTTTTTCTGGAGGCGTATACAGCAGCTGCAGAACCTGCAGGGCCACCGCCTACAATTATTAAATCATATGTCATTTCTATATTATAGCATGAGAGTCAACTAATTCTTTTTTCTTCGGAGAAAAGCTGGAACAGCGCTCCAGTCTTCTGTTTCATCATCTACAATTATTTCTTCATTAGTATCTGCCTTTTTCTCCATCTTTTTTATAAATTCATTGTTGCCATTATTATTGGAAGTAGAGTTTTGAATAGTATTATGAATTTCTTTTATGGCCCCTGCCTTGTTTTCTTCTTTTAGTATTGTTTGATTTAAAACATTTGTTCCACTGAAAAGATTTTTATTACGAGGCATTTCGCTACTGAAGCTCGTAGCAATGACGGTAACTTTTAATTCACCTTTTTTCAATTTATCGTCTCGGATAGTACCGAAAATAACTTTCGCATCTTTATCAATAGATTCTGTGATTATTTTTGCAGCTTCTTGTATCTCGTGAATAGTTATATCGTCTCCACCAGAAATAGCGAAGAGTACGCCCTTAGCTCCATTGATAGAAACCTCCAAAAGGGGAGAATTTATAGCCTGTAAGGCTGCTTTTGCAGCACGGCCGTCACCAGAAGCGAGACCAATACCCATAAGTGCGCTTCCAGCATCAGACATGATAGCTCTAATATCTGCGAAGTCTACGTTGATAATACCAGGAGTAGTAATGAGATCAGAGATACCTTCCACAGCTTGTCGTAAAACATTGTCACAATTTGCGAAAGCATCTTTGAAGTTGGTAGTTTTATCTGCGAGTTGAATTAATTTATCATTTGGAATAATAATAATTGCATCCACTTCTTTTGCCAAATCTTCAATTCCTTTTTCTGCGATTTTCATTCGGTGATTACCTTCAAAGAAAAATGGTTTAGTGACGACAGCGACAGTCAAGATACCTTGTTCTTTTGCAGCACGAGCAACGATAGGTGCAGCGCCTGTGCCTGTACCCCCACCCATTCCGCAAGCGACAAAAATCATATCTGCACCTTTGATGGTGTCTTGAATTTCTGATTTTGTTTCTTCGGCTGCTTTTTTACCAACTTCTGGATTCATTCCAGCACCTAGACCTTTGGTGAGATTTTTCCCGATGTGGATTTTCTTCTCTGCAAGAGAATGATGTAAGTCTTGGGTGTCTGTATTCATACAAATAAAAGACACGCCTTTGACTTTGGAGTTGATCATGTGGTTGATGGCATTCTTGCCAGATCCACCTATACCGATGACCATAATACGGGCAAAACTTTCTATTTCAGGGTTTAATTTAGGCATATTTTTTATATTTATCCCGCCAAAGCAGGACAGATTATTTATTAATAAAATTTGTTATTTTTATATACCCTATAATAGCAGAAAAATATATTTTGGCTAGCCCCTATAAATCACTTGGAGGCCTTGCCTCCAAATGCACTAAATTAAGAAAATTCTAAATCTGCTAATTCTTTTTTATTTTTACAGGCATCCTTCCAAGACTCTAGAGCAAATTCTTTATATTCTTTCCTTGAACGAAACTGTTCTAGTATTATTGATTTATCACAAAAATTTAAATCTGAATGTCTGACATATTCTTCTAAGCTCGAAACACTTAATTTATTTTTTACTTTGCCGTTTTCATCACAATTATTAAAATTTACATAACTACTCAATTTTAATAAATATTCATTTGAATCAATATATTTACTTTTAAATTTTCCTTGAAAAAGTACGCCGGATCTTTTTTGTCTGTTGTTGAAATACATCGTATAACCAGTTCCTAATTTTTGCATAAATTTTTCTATGCCTCCTTCAATAAGGGGAGTAATAATGAAATGATAGTGGTTTGGATTTAAGCAATAAGCAACAAAACTCACCAACTTGGAGGCCTTGCCTCCAAGCTTATCTTTAACAAAGCTATTTTCATATAAACTGCCTATTGGTTCCTTTGTGTTAAATTCTTCAATACTTTGGATAAACCTGTCTAAATCTTGTTTATCTTCAAATATGTCACGTTTTTCAACGCCTCTATTATAAATATGATAATATTCACCTTCTACAAAATTTGTATTTCTTATAGACATAAGATTATTATATAAAAAGTACCCACTTGGAGGCAAGGCCTCCAAATGGAGAAAATAAAAAACCCAATCTTAAGATCAGGTTTTTTTATTATGATTATTTTCAATCTAGTGTTTCTCCCCAGTCATGTACAAGAGAATCAATTTGTTTTGTGTCTTTTGTATAAATACCAATAATCCCTTCTCTTTCTTTTTCTATCCCTATGCCCAAAAATCTACTTTCGCCAATTTTATTTTCTTTTAGTGTGCCAAATGTCCAGGTCATTCTTTTTAGGTCTACTTTTAGACCTTTTATTTTACCTGGTTTATAGTCCACTACTTTAGGATAACAATTATTTGAGGCGAACATTAAAACTATTAAATTTTTCATTTTCTCTCCAGTTTATTTAAAAGATGAATTCTCTTTTGTACGATACTCTTTATTTTAGGTTTTGTCAAAAACCACTTGGAGGCAAGGCCTCCAAGTGGGGTTAGGGCATTAATTCTTTAATATTTGACTTTAAAATGCTTTTTATTTTTTTAAAAACATTTGGAAGTGAGCCTTCAGTATAAGAATTATCTTCGTCAGGAGAAATGATAAGTCCTAAGGCTACAAACCAGGAAGGGTCACGAAGTTTAGTTTTTATATTGCCAAAAATTTCAGTTGTTCCGACACGAGAAGGAAGTTTCAATGCAGATTTTGAATATTCTTCAATCATTGGAATATTTGCAGAGCCTCCGATAAAAACAATACCCGCTGGAAGCAACTCATTACGTTTTATTTTTTTCAAATGATTTTCTATCAACTCAAAAATATCGGAGAGTCGTGCCTCAATAATTTCATCTAATTTTTTCTTGGAAAATTCTTCTCCTAAATTACCGAGTTTGAAGCGTTCTGCATTTTCAAGAGAAACTTTCATACCGAGTGCGATATCGTTGGTGATGTCTTCACCTCCTATTGAAAATGTGTAAAGCGAGACGAGCGTCCCGTTCTCAAAAACAGATAAAGAAACGGTCTCAGACCCTATATTTACCAAGGCCCCACCTACCATTTTCTGTTTAGGAGATAATGCGATATTACTACCTGCTTCAGCTCCGGCTATTATGTCTATTGGCTCTATTCCAGAGGAAGCGATAACTTCTAGTAAATCTTCAAAATGAGAGAGGGAACAAGTGATAAAAAGAGCTTTCATCTCTAATTTTGTTCCACGCATTCCTTCTGGTCTGCCTAGTATTTCTTTGCCGTCTAATTTGAAAGAAAGAGGAAATACTTTTATTACTTTTTTATTATTTAAATTTAAATTTTCTTCACAATCTTTTAATGCTTTGTTTATGTCTAGATTTGTTACTTCGCCATCAGCTTTAGAAATTATTCCTACTCCACTTGCCATATCTCCACGGAGCGTTACGCCACCTATTGAAACGAAAGCGCGTCTGATTTTTATTCCAGAACTTTTTTCAGCGAGAGAGATTGCATTTTTAAGAGAAGAGGTAGCTTCAAGAACATTCACGACGTAGCCATGTCGCATGCCTTTAGTTTCAGATTCACCCGTACCAATAACCTTAGGATTTTTTTCTCCTTTTAGAAACTCTCCCACCACGACTCTTGTCGTGGTAGACCCCATGTCTATCCCTATGGAAATATTTCTGATCATATTCTTGTTCTGCTTTTTCCATTATACTCCCATGTTCCATTCCTTTCAAATGCAACATTCCGTGGATAACTAAAAAGCCCACCAATTGGGGGAAAGTTCTATCAAATTTCTTTAGCTCTTTTTTGATGACATTTTTACAGAGAATAATTTCTCCTGCGTCTTTATCTAGAGCAAAAGATAGGACATTGGTAGGTTTATCTATATTTCTATACTTTTTGTTTATTTCTCTAGATTTCTTTTCACTAACAAAAGCAATAGACAAAGAGTATTCTTTGCCTAGTATGTCTTCTTTTATCTTCTCAAATTCCATTTTATTTTATCTTTCCAAGCTTACGGAGTTTTTCTGTCTCTTGT
>JAKALG010000021.1 GCA_021813235.1 bacterium | reverse complement strand
TCCTAGATATAATCATCGGCAAAGGTCCTTCTGCTCGTACTATCCAACTTGATCTTCCACCTTTCACATTAATTGCAGCCACAACACGCGTCGCTCTCGTTTCCTCCCCTCTTCGTTCACGATTTTCTGGTGGAGTTTTCAGATTAGAATTTTATTCAAACGAAGAAATTGCAGAAATTGTAAAAAGGTCTAGCAAATTATTAAAAACAGAACTAGACGAAGGAGCTTTAAAAGAAATTGCCAAGAGGAGTAGATTTACTCCTCGTACTGCAAATTACTTTTTGAAAAGAGCTCGAGATTTTGCACAAGTGCATAAGAAAAATTTAGATGAGAAAACTGTGAAAGAAGCATTAAACATGCTAGCTATAGACGATATCGGGTTAAATTCTTCTGATAGAAAGTTTCTAGAAATATTAATTGATAAATTTGATGGTGGACCAGTAGGCCTCAAAACAATAGGAGCGGCAATGTCGGAAGAAGAAGCTACGGTAGAAGAAGTGATTGAACCATATTTAATTCAATTGGGACTCTTGGAACGTACTGCTCGTGGACGCGTGGCAACAGAAAAAGCATATTTGCATTTAGGATTTGATTATAAAAAAGAAAAACAAAATAAATTAATTTAGTTATGTCCGGACACAACAAATGGGCTCAAATAAAACACAAGAAAGCAATTACTGATGCTAAAAAAAGCAAAATATTCTCTAAACTCGTACGTTTCATTTCTGTGGAAGCAAAATTGTCGGGAGGAAAAGATTCACCTGGATTAAAAGCAGCCATTGAAAAAGCAAAAAAGGTAAATATGCCAAGTGATGTGATAGAAAGAGCTATTAAAAAAGCTACAGAACCCGGAGCTCATATGGACAATATAATGTATGAGGCTTATGGACCAGGAGGAGTGGGTATAATTATTGAAACTTTAACTGATAGCAAAAACAGAACAGTACAGGATATAAAACACATACTGGTAAAAAATGGTTTTGAGCTTGCTAGTATTGGTTCTGTCGTCTGGTCTTTTAATAAAGAAAAAACGCCAGAAGGAATAATCTGGAAACCTAATGTGTTTATCCCTGTTTCTGACCAAGATTTAGAATTACTAGATACTCTCGTAGATGAACTAGAAGAACTAGATGACGTGCAAGATATTTTTACCAATGCAGAATAAAATATGATAATTTTAGGCATAGATCCTGGATTTGAAAGACTCGGGGTCGCGATACTAGAAAAAAATAAAGGTGATAAAAAAGAGAAAGTATTATTTTCGGAATGTTTTCATACTTCTTCTAAAATAGAATTTTCTGAACGATTAAATTTGATAGGAAAAGAAATAAAAAAAATAATAAAAAAATTTAAACCAGAAATTTTATCTATTGAAACTTTGTTTTTAAATACCAATCAAAAAACAGTGATGCATGTGGCAGAAGTACGCGGAGTTGTGATTTACGAAGCTTCACTTTTAAATTTAAAAATTTTTGAAGCTTCTCCTCCACAAATAAAGATAGCCACGACTGGTTATGGGAAAGCAAACAAAGAACAAGTGATGAAAATGGTGAAAATATTAGTAAATATTGATAACAATAAAAAATCTGATGATGAATTAGACGCTATTGCTGTCGCCCTAACAGCCTTTGCTCATATAAGAACTTAAGATTGTTCAAACCTATTTTTCTTTTAATTAATAAATATAAGTTGTAATACTTGCTTCCGCTATTTCTTTCATAACGTCAAAAAGTTCATTTTCCTGCCACTCTTTTTCTCTAAAATACATTGAAACAGGGGCATAATTTTCTCTTTTATGAACAAAAACTCTATTTAATGGATAAAACTCGTTCATGGTTATTACCCTGTTTCTTATTCCAGAACCTTCTGCAAAATCTATTCCCCAACCAAAACAGACAAAAGGTGTTACTTTTTCATATTGTAAAGTAGCTCGTATTCCTATAAGGTTTTTGCCTAGCCGTTCAATAGCATTTCCTTGTGCCTGTTTCTTTTTACCTTCCGCTACCCGTTTATCATTCGTGCCTTGATGTTTCATTTCAACAGCAAGGGCAATTCTTTTATAGTTTTCATCATCTTTCTTTCTCAAAACCAACACACCGCCATCTGGCTGGATATATGCATCTTCATTAGTAAGTGTGGCAAATTCTGTTCTCTTGTCATAACTTTTTATAATACCTATCAACTCAGACAATTTAATTTGTTTAACATACTCAAGATAATATCCGAGCTCCGCAAGCTTAAAACGAACATTTAAGTGTTCAATCACAGTTTCCATAACGACAGCTACTGTTTTGTCGTCATTTTTAGAAAGAGTATTTTTAGGCAAATGTTGTGCTTTTCTTTTGCGCAAAGAGTCGCTTTTGTTCATGACTATTTTTTACGAAATAATGACCATTCATTCCTTTAATATTAAAGATTAAAACTTCACTATGAAACAACACATTTGGAAAAACATCTTTCGGAAGAGATACAATACCAGTAATTTCTGGGTATTCTTCATTCACAAATTTCATCCAGCGTTTACTATTTTCTGTTTGATTAAGACGAAAACCGTATGGAGTAAACATGACAATAGGAATTTCACTACCCCATAATTCTATTGCTTTTGCGAACCATACTTCAGGAAGCAAGGGGCGACCACCATAATGCTCTTGTATATACTTCTTTGTTTTACTATCTATGTTGAATGGTGGATTCATTATCACCAATGAAACCTTTTCTTTTATTTCACCCTTTTGGACTTCAAGATAATTCTTGACTATTGTATTTGGAAAACCTTGTTTTTCAATATCAATTCCTTTTACTTCATAGCCGTTTTCTTTCCACGGCTTCAAAAGAGAGCCGTGTCCAACACAAGGATCAATAATTATTCCACTATTTTTTTTAATGTGAGTATGAAGTATTTCGTAAAGAAATTCACTTACATGGTCGGGAGTAAAAACAGTAGCTTTTTTTTCATTTTTATAAAAATTATTTCTATCAACCCGATACATAGCTATAGTATAGCAAATAGCAAATCCCGTGAATACTCCACAAATATGAATTTTGTGTTATAATAACAATTTCTAAAAATAACTTATATAATTAAGGGATAATCAGTATTGACTACCAAACAAACAACTTAAACTGAACTTGTTCTAGTTCGGGGTTATCCACATATTCTATTGCCAAGCGTTTTATATTTTGATACAAAGTAATAAATTAATAAGAGGTCGTTTAATAAACGTAAAATATCTTTAATATGAGTTACGATGAAGAAGAAGATTTGATGGTGGATGGAGAAGACGGAGATGAACTACTAGATCCACTAGAAGAAGAGCCCGATGATCTTGATTCTGATTATGAAGAAGAAGATCCTGATAAAGATCACTAATAAAAAATACTCAGCCTTAGGCTGAGTATTTTTTATTTTATATAATTTTTATAAATTTTCTTTTTCCTATCTTAAACTTCATTCCAGACTCTGGAAAAATATTGGCATCCGTTATTTTTTTATCACTATCAAGATCTGTCACTGCTCCTTCTTCTATTAATCTCCTGAAGTCTCCTTTGGAAGATAATATTTTTGCTTCCACTAAAAGATCCATCAATGTTTTTCCATTTGAAGTAAGTTCTGTCATCTCTTCTGGAATCTCTCCTTTCTGAAAAGTATTCACGAAGTTTTCTTCTGCTTTTTTGGCTTTGTCTTCACCATAATAAATAGCCACGATTTGTTTAGCTAAATTCATTTTCACTTCTTTTGGATGTAAAGCTCCATCTAAAAGACCCTTTTTTATCTTTTCTACTTCTTCCATCGGTGTGAAGGTGCAAAGTTCAAAATAATTTCCAATTGAAGAATCTGGAATAGACATCACTTTGCCATACATATCATTTGGTAGGTCGGTAATACCAATGTAATTGTCTAAACTTTTAGACATTTTTTCTTTTCCATCAGTCCCTTCAAGAAGTCTAAAAGAAAGCACCGCTTGCGGAGATTTTTGATTCATTTCCATAACATCACGCCCAACCAACATATTAAAAAGTTGATCGGTTCCTCCAACTTCAAGATCACAAGAACCATAAATGTTTGAAATTGCATTTGAATCTATCCCTTGAATTACTGGATACATCATTTCGTGCATGTAGATTGGTAATCCTTCTTTTATTCTGTCCTGGAACATATCTCTCTCAATCAATCTATTAAAAGTAATCTTTCTCAAAATAGAAAGAAGGCTGACAAGTGTATAGCTATTTATATTATTTTTCTGCATCCTCGTTGCTTCCCAGTGGTGTGCTTTAGCCATCAAATTATTACCAGGTAGTGGAGGAGTGGTTATAGATTTATCTCCTACCTGGATGGTTATAGTTTCGTTTTCTGGAGCAATAATATCATTTATTGATACAAGCCAGTCAGAATTCATCGTCCAAGAAAAAACTTTTTCATCTTTTAGTAAAATTTTATTTACTTGGTCTAAAAAGGTTTTCATGTTTACCTGAATTTCCGCATATTCAATTTCTGGACGAATTTTACTTTTACCTGTCGGATCACCAATCATTGCCGTAATATCTCCAATTAAAAAAACAACCTTGCATCCTAATTCTTGAAATTGTCTTAATTTATGAAGGATAACAGCATGACCTAAATGAATATCTGGCCTATTTGGATCAACTCCAAGTTTGATGACTATTTTTTCTGGATTATTTTCTAACTTTTTACGAAAAATTTCACCAGGGTCAATAAATTCACCAACCCCTCGAGAGAGCAATTCATTTATTTTATTTTTATCTAAATTCACCTTCATAATAAAGCATTATAACACATAATCTGCTATAATCAGAATAATGAATAAAGAGTTTAAAAAGATAAAAATTCCAAAAAATTTCCTATTACTCCTCTCAGGTATTTTTATTTTATTAGTGGCAATAGTAATAATTTGGATTTCTTCTTTAAAAATACCGGACTTCCGTTCCTTTGAAGACAGAAAGGTGGCAAACTCTACAAAAATATACGACCGCACAGGAAAAATTTTGCTTTATGATATACACCAAGATGTAAAAAGAACAGATATACCTTTTGAACAAATGGGAGCAAATATCAAGAACGCAACTGTCGCTATTGAAGACTCTGAGTTTTATAATCACGGTGGTATAAGAATAACTTCTATTATCAGAGCTGCTCTCTCAAATTTATTTCAGATTGGAATAGGTGGTGGTGGTTCTACTATTACTCAACAATTAGTAAAAAATACTCTTCTGACCCAAAAAGTTAGCTATATCAGAAAAATAAAAGAATGGATCTTGGCAATAAAAATAGACAACTCTATGCCTAAAGAAAAAATTCTTGAAGCTTATTTAAACGAAAATCCTTATGGTGGTAATGTTTATGGGATAGAAGAAGCTTCTAAAACTTATTTCAATAAAGACGCACAAGATTTAACACTCGCAGAAGCTGCTTATTTGGCATCAATTCCACAATCTCCAACCTCTCTCTCTCCTTATGGGAAAAATAGAGATAAATTGGATGCCAGAAAAAATTTAGTTCTTTCTAGAATGCTAGAACTCAAATTCATCACAGAGGCAGAATATAATACAGCTAAAAATACAATAGTCACTTTTGCACCACAAGCAACTTCTGGTATTAAGGCCCCTCATTTTGTTTTCTTTATTAAAGATTATCTTGAACAAAAATATGGGAGCGAATTAGTAGAAAGTGGTGGACTCAATGTAATCACTACCCTAGATTATGGTTTACAAGAAAAAGGAGAACAGATAGTAAAAGACGGCGCTCTGAAAAATGAAAAAGACTGGAATGGGAAAAATGCCGGACTTGTGGCAATAGATCCTAAAACTGGACAGATTTTAACAATGATAGGGTCTAGAGATTATTTTGATAAAACAATTGATGGCAATTTTAATATCGCAACAGCTAATAGACAACCAGGGTCTTCTTTTAAGCCTTTTATTTACGCTACGGCCTTCAATAAGGGATTTACCCCGGATACTGTGTTATTTGACCTACCTACAGAATTTCAAACAACCTGTGACGCTTATGGCAAAGCTCTTCCTCCACATAACCAAAACGATTGTTATATGCCTAGTGATTATGATGGAAAATATCGTGGACCAATGTCTTTACGTGACGCTCTCGCTCAATCTATAAACATCCCAGCAGTAAAACTTTTCTATTTAGCTGGGCTCAAAGACTCATTAAAAACAGCTGAAGATATGGGAATTAGTTCCTTGACCGATATAAGCCGTTATGGGCTCACTCTCGTCATCGGAGGTGGTGAGGTTTCTCTTCTTGATATGACTTCTGCTTATAGTGTTTTTGCAAACGACGGCGTTAGAAATCAATATACTGGAATCTTAAAAGTAGAAGATACAAATGGAAAAGTTTTGGAAGAATATACTTCGAACCCAAAAGAAGTTTTACCAAAAAATACTGCCTTGACTATTTCTGATATTCTGTCTGATAACAAAGCTCGCACCCCTACATTTGGAGCAAACTCTGTTCTTAATATAGAGGGTAAAGATATAGCAGTAAAAACAGGTACAACTAATAACAATAAAGATGCTTGGACTATTGGCTACACACCCTCTATAACTGTCGGCGTTTGGGCTGGAAACAACGATAATAAACCAATGAAAAAAGGAGGTTCAGCAATGGCTGGACCAATTTGGAATAAATTTATGATTGAAGCGCTAAAAACACTACCAAATGAAAAATTCGAAAAACCAAATTTAGATGTTGATATAACAACAGTAAAACCAGTACTTCGTGGATACTGGCAAGGAAACGAAAACTTTTTTATAGATAAAATATCAGGGAAACTAGCAACTCCATTTACACCAAAAGAAACTTTACAAGAAAAAGTTATAACCAACGTACATTCAATACTTTATTGGATAAACAAAGATAATATATTGGGACCAGCACCGACAAACCCAAGTGACGATCCACAATTTAATCATTGGGAAATTCCAATACAAAATTGGTGGGCAAAAAATAGTGGAAAATATGGAGTGACAACTTGGGCTGATAAACCGACAGCTCTTGATGATGTACATACTGGCACATATACACCTGTGGTTTCGATAACAGAACCAGACACAGAAACTGTCTATTCTAAATACCAAAGAATACAACTAAAGATTGAAAATGCTGGCTCATATCCTCTCCAAAAAATAGACATTTTTGTGAATGATGTATTTCTAGACACTGTCAAAGCGCCTTTCAATTTTTCTTTCATCCCAGAAGAATTAGACAATCTTAAATCAGAAAATGAATTAAAAATAATTTCTTATGATACAGCTTATAATCGTGGAGAGACTAGTATAATATTTAAAGTAAACAATAATTAGACTATTTTTTGGGGAGCTTTTTTACCTAAAGCTTCTTTGAGTTTTAAATTAATCAAATCTTTTTTTAATAAGATTTCATTTTTGTAAATCGGTTTTATATTTAAATAAATGGTGTTGTTTTTTATTTTTATATCTTCAGGTTTAACATCCACCCCTATAACTTCTTTTAAAACATTCAAAACAGTGTTCTTTTTTATTTCTTCAGAAAGAAGCAGGTTACTAAACTTTAATAATAAGTCTTTAATCTCTATCATTTTACCTATTCATTGGCATAATAAGGTAAGTAAATGAATTATCTGAGGCACCAGAAATAACCATTGGTTTTGAAGACTGATTTAGTCTAATAGAGATACTATCTGTGTTTATAGATTGGAAACAATCAAGGAAATACTTGTAATTAAATCCCAAACTCACTTCATCCCCTTTCAAAGCGGCATCCAAAAATGTCTTGTTCTCTCCAATATCATTATTGGAAGAAGAAAGTTCAAATATTTTTTCTTTTGGTTTAATTAAAAGATTTATTTGATTAAACTTATCTGAAAAAATATTTGAAAGTTTGAGTGCATTTAATAAATCTTGTTTTAAAACAACTGCTTCAACTTTAAATTCCTTTGGAATAATTTGTCTATAATCTGGAAAAACCCCATCTATAATTCTAGAAGTTAAATATATATTTTCTGAAGAAAAAGAAATTTGATTTTTATTAAAACAAACCCTTACCACATCTTGTATTTCTCCAAATATTCTTAAAATTTCTGGAATGTTTTTAAAAGGAATAAGAATACCAGGAATTTCCTCATTTCCTTTTATTTTCACTTTTTTCTCTGCCAACCTAAAAGAATCTGTTGAAACAAATACCAGATTATCATTATTGGAATAAATATAAACACTTGATATTTCAGGTTTTATATCAGATGGAGACGAACTATAATAAACCCCTTTTATACCATCAACCAACTTCTTTGATTCTATTTCAAAAGTTTTTCCTTCAACAATAGGAATAGTTGGAAAATCATCGTGAATCTGACCTTTTAATTTTATTCTACTTTTTTTTGTTTTAATTAATAAATTTCCATCATCACTCTCTAAAAAAACATTTTCGTTTTGAAAAACATTAGAAAAAATACCAGCTAGTGTCCCTCCAGAAATAGCAACAATACCTTCTTTTTCAATTTTTGCTGGTATCTCAATTTCAACACCCAAACTTAGATTGGTGGCACGAAGTTTTAATGATCTACCAGAGGCAATAAATAAAATAGAACTTAAAATTGGTAATGTTAAATTCTTACCAGTAATCTTTTCTACTTGTAGAATTCCATTTTTTAGTTTTTCAATTCCGCATTCTAGTTTCATATGTTTATATATTATATATTTAATCTATTAATACTATTAGCACTGTTGATAAGTGGATAAGTTATATATAAGTTGTTTTTTATGATTATATTGACGATTTGTTTTCTTTTTTATATATAATAATTTTTAATTTTTCCTTCTATTGTTTTTTTATAAAAATATTTTTTCTTTTTATATTTTTTTATTAACAAGTTTTTCTTTTATCTTAGAACACTTTATACATCATTATTAACAGCTATTTAAACATAATTCTTATTTGTTCCAGTTCTTGTAATAATTGTGGGTCATTTTTCAAATCCGATTTTATTTTTAAATATGAGTGTATGACTGTGGTGTGATCTTTTCCTCCTAGTTTCTGACCTATTAAAGGATAAGAGACATTAAAGTCTTCTCGAAGCAAATACATTACTATTTGTCTTGCTTTTACTATTTCTTTTCTTCTGGTTTTTTCATAAACAGAAGATTCTTCTAGAGAATAATAATCACTAACAGTTTTTACGACGTCTTTTATAGAAACATTCTTTTTTGGTTTTATATTATTTTTTAGTAGGTTTTTAACCTCAGACACAGAAAGAGGCTTATTTTTCAAGCGATATTGACAAACAATAGTGTTTAAACTTCCTTCAAGTTCACGAATATTACCCTGAATAGCACTTGCGACATACTCCACCACATCATCTTCTAGTTCAACACTAAGTTCTCTTAATTTAACTTTTAAAATAGCAAGACGGGACTCATATTCTGGTTCGGTTACATCTACAATCATGCCTGCAGCAAAACGAGACTTCAAACGGTCTGCCAATTCAGGAATATAGTTTGGGTGTTTGTCAGAAGAAAAGATAATTTGCTTGTTGTTTTCATAGAAGGTATTAAATGTATGAAAAAGTTCTTCTTGAATTTTTTCCATTTTACCTATGAATTGAATATCATCTATAATTAAAAGATCATATTTGCGATATTTTTCTTTAAAAGAGTTTGCTTTGTTGTTTTGTAGTGAATTTATAAAATCAGTCGCAAATTTTTCTAAAGTTAAGTAGTGGACCTTTTTATTTTGATATTTTTCTTTTATTGAATTCCCTACTGCTTGGAGTAGGTGTGTTTTACCGAGCCCTGTACCACCATAAACAAAGAATGGGTTATATTTAGTGCCAGGATTCTCTATTATAGCTTGGGAAGCGGCATAAGCGAGCTCATTAAAGGTTCCGACTATAAAAGAATCAAAACGATAGCGTGGGTTTAGGTTGTCGTCTGGGTTGATATATAGGTCTTTTAGGGGTAATTCTTTGTTTATATAGGATTCACCACCTATTTTAGGTGTTTCTTGTTTACTGTTTTCTATTTTTGTTATTATATACTCTACCGCTCTCATGTTTTCATATACATCAGCGATAGTTTTAGTAATTAATTTATGGTATTTGTTTTTTAACCAATCACGAACAAACTCATTTGGAACTCCGACATATACAATACCTGTCTCTTCTCTTAGAATAGATGTATTTTTAAACCATGTACTAAAATTTGCCTTAGAGACACTGGCTTCTATTTCAATTAGACAATTTTTCCAAAGCTGTTTTGTATCCATTGGTTAAGATTATACTACAATATTTTTTAACACAACTTTCAAAAACTTATTAACTATGT
>JAKALG010000020.1 GCA_021813235.1 bacterium | reverse complement strand
GTAATTCATTCTCTTTCGTCACATCTGCTTTTATCCCTAAAATGCCATTTTCTAAATTTATAAATTCACTTTCATCTCGCGAACAGACTATAACTTTTGAACCATTTTTCAAAAAACAAGAAGCCATAGCTTTTCCCAGGCCCTTTGCCCCTCCTGTAATAACTACTATTTTGTCTTTTAGTTCCATGACTTAATTATAACAAATATTATGTGCCCAGGGGGAGATTTGAACTCCCATGGGATTGCTCCCGCTACCACCTCAAGGTAGTACGTCTACCAGTTTCGCCACCTGGGCATATTCTCATATTAACACAAATAAAAAAACTATAAAAAGAAAGTTTTTAAGGGGTTTCGAGCTCGACGGAGCGAGAATTTCAGGATTTTTTAAGCTTCAAAAAATCCGTACCGACAAAAATTTTGCTTTTTATAGTTTTTTTATTTTTCTATTTTTTCTACTTCCTCTTCCTCATCTGCAACTGAGACGACAGAACGTAATTTTCTGCGAACATCTTTTACTGCTTTAACTCGTACATAATATAGTTTTGATTTACGAGCTCGAGATTTTTTAGTTATTTCAATTTTATCAATAGCTGGAGAATAAAGTGGAAAGATTCTTTCTACGCCCACGCCTGAAGCTATCCTACGAACTGTAAAAGTCGCACCGATTTCAGTACCATGTTTACGAGCAAGTACTATGCCTTCAAAGGCTTGCAAACGTATCTTCCCTTTTTCATCTAAGACCTTGGACCAGACACGAACAGTATCTCCTGAGTTAAAATCAAGCTTTTTCCTGTCCTCCACATTAACTGAAGTGAGTTTTGTTTTGTCTATTTTATTTCCTGCCATAATCGTCTTAATCTAACATAAACGCTTTATTTTTGCAATTTTAAGCAAATTCTTGCTGATAGCATTTTATACAATAGACTATCTTAGAGTCTAAAGAACTATACGGAGTATAGATATTTGCATTACATTTTGCACAAGTCCTGTGGTACATTTTGGGTTTTGTCATTCTCTCAAATCTTTTATTTTCTCTGCATTTTGGGCATTCATGGGGAATAGGCAAATTCATTTTTCGTAGTAAATTTAATTCTCCTTTGGTAATTTTGTATCCTCTTTTGCAATTTTCACATTCTATTATTTCGTTTAAAATATCTTCTCCTGTATCATCTATTTTATTTGGCAAGGAATTAGCTTTTTTTGTGGTTTTATATATAGTATCTTCTTTATCACTCCAACTATATCCTTCTTTTAACGCTTCTTCTTTTGTCTTTGAAAAAAAACGTATAGCATTTGATCTATTGTAAGAAAATCTGCTAAATTCAAGTGGAAAAAATTCTCCATAAAAATATTTACGTCCAAGTTTATCTGTATAAGGATTATTTTTCATGTCTTCTATAATTTTATCTTTAAGTTTTTCATATTCTTCCTTAGTATATTGTTTATTTAAGATGCAATATTGTTTTCTTTTTAAATTTACACATCCAAAATTATTTTTACCAGAAATACATAAATAACTATATTGTAGATTTATACAATCAGGCCAACAAAAACAAGAAAAATAAACAGAATCTGTATTTTCACCAATAGTGGCACATTCATAAATACGAGATGAGTTGTTGCCCCATCCAGAATAATCCATACAATCTTTAGCCGATTTTACTGTTATAAATTGGCTCCATTTGCAATTTTCGGCACCACCAACCATATAAACTTCTTTTGAATTTTTGGAACTATAAATATCTTCACCTGTCACATTTAAATTTTTTGAGTTTCCATTATACTCTCTGTATGGCAAAGTGTTCCAAAACTTATGTACTTTTTCTTTGAGAGATTGTAGTGATACCCAAGAATCAAGCTTCAATTCTTCAACTTTTTCTTGATATTCTTCTTTTGTGTACTTAATATTAAAAATATGATAAGAAGCACCTCGCAAATTTACACACCCAATACAATTAGTACAACTTGAACAATTCCGGGAAAACCATACATTTACACAATCACGACATTCATATGAGAAAAAAGTTTGATAACTTTTATTGACCCCAACACATTCATAGCATAACTCTGAATAAAACCCTCGTAAGCAATCCGAGCTCGATTTTAGATTATTTAATAATGAGGAATAGTAGACATTCTCACAATAATCTGCCCAAAAAACTAAATAGCAATCTTTGCTCCAAGCTAAATCGTTAGAGTAACTAGAGTTTTTTAATGTTGTATGTGCACTTTGAAGTGAGGGATATGGGGTTTTATTATTCAACTCTTTGATCTGTTCTAAAAAGGGTCGTGAGGGATCATAATCTATAGCATATTCTGTGCCATCCCACTCGTCACTCCACCAACAAGACAAGCAATAAACATTGATTTCTGATTCAGGTTCATAAACTGAAAGCATTTTATTTCCGCATTTATCACAATTTCTCCAATTCAAATCCCAAGTATTCATAAAGGAAAAACGTCGGATCATTCTACATTCCGGACACCAAGTCGGAGGAGGCACCTTCATTTTTTCATAGAAATTAAAATCTTCTTTTTCTATGACAAACTCCTTTTTACAATTTTGACATGTTTTAGTTTCCATATTTGTATATTTATATTATACGTTTTTTGGAAAAATACTACAAAAATATTAAAAATGTTGGAAACCAAGTTTCCAACATTTTTCCAAAAAAGGCTTATGAATTAAGGGTTAATTACTTTTTGAAACTCTAAAGGTAAAGGTGATTCAATTTTTACTATTTTCCCTTTCAAATCTTTAAAAACGATAGATTTAGCATGCAAGGCTAGCCTTTCTATCCCTTTTGGACATGGATGCCCCGGATTATAAAGCGAGTCACAAACCACTGGATGATTTATAAATTTCATATGCACCCTTATCTGATGTGTACGCCCTGTTTTTGGACGTACTTCTAAATAAGTAAATTTATTATTTTTATCTTCAAATCTTTTTAAGACAGTAAACTCGGTGATAGCTTCTCGGAGTTCCCCTCTCGCTCCACGTCCTGCTAATCTTTTACGAAAATCATTTCCACTTCGTCCGATTGATTTTCTAATAGTTCCGCGATCATTTTTCATCCATCCAGAAATAATTGCATTGTATGTTTTTTTAATTTCTCTTCCTTTGAATTGATTCTTCAAGAATTCATAGGCTTTAGAATTTTTAGCTAAAAGTAAAACTCCAGAAGTTTCTTTATCTAAGCGATGCACTATACCCGGTTTTTTTATTTCCTTTCCATCTACAAGAATAGACTCCCCTACATTTTTTGCTTTAGGGTATTTTTCTAAAAACCAATCAGCAATTGTCTTCTCTTTGCTTCGTCCATCCGAATGTACAGCAATACCCGAAGGCTTGTCTATAGACAAAATGTCTTTATCCTCATATAAAACTTTTATTCTCATAATTGAAATAATATACAAAATAAGCTAGAATAGCCATAGTTTAAAGATTTGAAGAGATGCGCGGTTAGCTCAGTTGGTAGAGCAATCCGTTTACACCGGAAAGGTCAGGGGTTCGAGTCCCTTACCGCGCACCAAGCCCTCGTAGTTCAATGGATAGAACAGAGCTCTTCTAAGGCTTTGATGTAGGTTCGATTCCTACCGAGGGCACAATTTTTATAGCGATGGATCAGCAATAGGCGAAGGAGAATTTATGATCTCTAAAGACTTTCTTTCTCGTTCTCCGAAATACTCTAGCGCTCTGTTTATCCTGTCTTTCTTTATTGTGCCTTGTTGGTCTACATTAGAAACTGAAGAAACTGATATTTTATTTATTTTTATAAAGAGATAAAAACCAAAAAAACAAAAGAGTATTACCAGGGCAAATGTCGAATAGAGAATATATTTCCAGTAAAAATCTGGCTTGATTTTTGAATCTTTTTTCTCAAATTTATTTTCTTTTTTAAAAAGTTTTATTTCCATATTCATTAATTTTATTTATTAATAAAACTTAAAAGTTTTATTTGAAAAGTTGCAGTCCATTGTGCATTTTTACTAATAGTTGCATCTTGAGCGCTCACATTTTTTATATCAACTAAAACAAATTCTAAATTATAAGGAGAATTTTCTAAAAGCATTATCAATTTGTAGACATTCTCAAAACTTCCCGAGGCTTTTGCTTCAACCATTAATGAAGCATTGTCTTTTGCAACTTCAACGGAAGTAATTTCAACTTTTGTATCTACTCCTCTTGCTAGTCTTTCAACCGTATCTAAAAAGGGCACAACATCTGAACTTTGAACAAAGTGACTATCTAGCGCAGCTCTTTCAGGGGCTATTGCTCTTATTGAATTAACCAGAGACGATGCTTCCTCTCTGCGAGTAGCTTCAACTTGCCACTTTTCTTGCGTTGATTGTGAGATGTTTTTATTATCATTCATTCCTTTGTATAGGAATAAGAAAACAACAAGAAAGACTATAAAAATTATTATTGAGAGTATTAGGGATTTTTTTTGAAGTATGTTTTTCATAAATTTTTATTAAAATAATTTATTTTTATAGAGGAATCAGGCTTAAATTAAATCTAATGTCAGATCCTTTTACAAAGTTGGAAATAGGCAGATTAACCTTTAAGAAAGCAGTACTATCTTCCAATGCTCGGCGGAAAGAAAGCAACACTTCTCGACTTGGAGCTCGTCCACTTACATTTATCAATTCACCTTTCTGTGGATCATTTTGATAAAAAATTTCGGTAATTCTTATATTTGGTAATTTTTTTAACACAACCTCTGTTATTATTCTTTGAGAAAAGTTAAGTTTCTCTGGCTTGATGTGCTCAACTAAATTTAACTTATCTTCTAAATCTTGAACTATTTCTAACGTATTTTTATCTGGCAAAGGAATCGTTTCATTTTCTTGTGATTTTAGTTTAGAATCAATGAAATTCTTTTCAGCAGAAGACAAAATATAGGCTGGTAAAATTGCAAGAGATGCTACAAAGAAAGATACTCCCAACATCACAAAAGACACGACTACAAGTCTAAGATAAAAATCTTTCACCATTCTCTCTTTTTCTTCGTTTGGAATCAAATTAATCATGTTCAAAATTTCCTAATGCGAGCCCCAAGGCAGCCGCAAATGTTAATGACTGTTCAAGACTTATTTCTGGAATATATTTTCCCGTGTCTTCTATATTAATCCAAACATTGGCTACTTCTGCACTCGTTTTCATACTGACAGAAAAATATTCAGAAAGTCCTATTAAATTTGAGTCTCCGCCACAGAGAATCACTTTTTTAATTGGTGGCCTGTCTTTTCCTTCTTCGTCTTTATGTGTATGCCAATATAAAAAGTGTTTTACTATTTCGTCACGTAGAATAGAGACTCCATTTAAAAGGATAGAAAATACTTCTGTATTTGCGGTATCGCGCCTTAGACCAGACTCTTTTTTCTTTTTTTCTGCCTCTTCAAAACTTATTTTGAAATTTTTCTCAATCATATTGGTCAACATAGCCCCACCTACGTCTAAAGTAGAAGTGAATATCACAACACCTTGAGAGATAATAAATATCCCCGTTCTCTTCTTGCCAAAGTCAACTATCATATAAGTATCTAGGTCACCTTTTTTTACAACAGATCTAGTGATGGCCTGAGCTTCTAACTCAAAAGAGAGAACTGAGATCGCTGAATTCTTAAAAACAGAAAGATATTCCAGAGCCACGTTTTTTGAAATAGCAGCAACTTGCAATTTTAAACTTTTTTCATCTTCACTCAATATTTCATAATCAAACACTGCGTCTTGCGCTGGTATCGGAATATATTCTTCCAGAGAAAATTCTATAGCTTCTCTAATATTTTCCAATCCTGCCTTCTCCAATCTGAGACTAAAAAGATATACTTGTTGTTCTGGCAAGGATACACGGACAGACCTGATACCTTCTTCCTTCCTTAAAGACATCAAAATTTCTTCCATTTTTTGGGAATCTTTTATTTTACCTGACTCAATTATGCCTGCCGGAATTTTTTTCTCTCCATAATGACCCACTCTCAAACCCTCCTTGGTTTTAACAAGCTCTAAAAATTTAATAGATTCATCTGAAATATCTAAACCAAAAGAAGGTAGTTCAAGAAATTTTGGTGTTGAGAATAATTTATTATTTAAATCCCTAAACATAATAATATTATACAATATTCATTACGCTATCGCTACTATTTATACTATTTAATTATCTCGCACGGGCCCCTACTCCTACTTCATCGTTTGGCGTAAGTAAAGAAAAAGCACCTTCTGGGGTAGAAACCGCTAATATCATGCCTTGACTCTCTATTCCACGAATGATTTTCGGCTCTAGATTGGCGACAAACATACATTTCTTACCAATTAGTACACTACAGTCTGGAAAATACAATGAAATCCCTGAAATTATCTGCCTAGTTGTTCCTTCTCCTAAATCAACAGACAGTTTTAGTAATTTGTCAGTATCTGGAACTTTTTCTGCCGATAAAATTTTGCCTACTACGATATCAACTTTTTTAAAATCTTCAGGAGTTATTATCATTTGTTAATTTTATCTAAATATCTTTGTAATATCAATGCGGCCGCCCCTGCATCTATCCTCCCACTTTTAATTTGTTTTACTTTGCTGTGTACTTGTGACTGACTCAAGCTTTTTTTAGTATTTCCACCTTTACGAGCTTCAACAGATGTCAAAAATTCTTTTTGTTTATGGACTGGTAAATTAAATTTTTCCTTGAGTTCTAAAATAAAAATTTCAATCCTCGCCGAGAGCGCGTTTAACTTTCCAGAAAAATCTACTGACTCTCCAATCACAATTTCTGAAATATTTTCCTCTTTTATTATTTTCCCAAGATTCTTAAAGGTGTCTATTTTATTTAAAATAATCTCTTTTGGAAAAGCCAAAACGCCATTTTCGTCTGAAATAGCCACACCTATTCTTTTTGTCCCATAATCTATACCCAAAAATCTAGTCATATTGAAATACTAGCACCCTGTAGTGAATTTTGGAAATGTGCGAAGCACGCTCAAACCAAAAGTCTGAGCTTTTCCAAAATCTACTACGGGGTAGCATAAAAATTTTACTTCTGGTATAATATATACATTATGGAACAATTTAATATGTTTTTCACAAATAGTTTTGGTGTGTCTCCATTAATAGTAGGGGTCGTCGCAATATGGGTTCTTTTTTGGAAAGGCTGTGCATTATGGATAGCTGCCAAAAATAACAACAAGTGGTGGTTTCTTATACTTCTTATTGTAAATACAATAGGAATATTAGAAATAATTTATATCTTCTTCGTCGCAAAAAAGAAAGGAGCAGATATAAAACAAATTTTCTCTAAGACGGCAGGGCCTCAATTGTAATTTTAATTAAAATTTTTAACCTAAAATACTCCCCTATGGGAGTATTTTAGTATATTGACTGACGAGTGGTTTAGCGGAAACTATGCTATAATGAAAGTATGGAAAAATCTTGTGGATTTTGTAAGAATATTTTTAAATCTAAATACAAAAAACAAGTTTTCTGCTCTTTAATGTGTTCAAATAGATATAATTTAAACAACAAGAAAAAAGTAACACTGCCCATGAAATATAGCTTAGAACTCGCGGAACTCTTCGGGATATTACTCGGAGATGGAAGTGTAACAAAATATTACACGAGAATATACCTCAACTTAATTGCTGACAAAGGTTATGAAAAACAAATTATTTATCTAATTAAAAAATCATTTTTAAAAATAAACGTTTGTCTCATGGATAGACCAAAAAGGGGTACTAAAGAAATACAAATTTCGTCAAAAGAAATAAGTGATTATTTAATAAAAATCGGGTTCAGCCCAAAAATAAGGTCAGTCCCCGCCTGGATAACAAAAAATTGTTCTTTTACAAAAGCAACAATACGTGGACTTTTTGATACAGAAGGTTCGATTTGTCTTAAATATTATAAAGGTAAGAAAGGATTACAGATATATAAACAATTAACTTTCACAAACAGTAATAAAAATCTTTTAACTTTTATTGAAAAGAATTTAGAAAATATGGGTTTTTCCCCAACAAAAAATTCTAACAAAAATATTTATTTAAGTAACAAAAAAGACATAGAAAAATATTTTGATGAAATAGGGACAAACAATCCTAAGCTTGAAAAAAAGTTTAAAATACAGTAAGGTTTGTTTAAGGGAGGCGTGTCCGAGCGGTCTATGGAGATAGTCCTGAAAACTATTAGGGGTGAAAGCTCCTCGTGAGTTCGAATCTCACCGCCTCCGCAAATACAAGTTTTGTAAAATTAGTATATAATATGGATATGAAGAAAATTCTAGTCAGTATTATTGTAATTATCACTATAATAATTCTGTGGATAATATTCTCAAACACTTCTTTGAGTACTTCATATAATAATTGGCTTCAAAACAAAGCTATCCACACTAAAGATACTTCCTACTGTAGTAAAATGACATCAATGGGATACACCCCCGGACCAAAGTCTAATTGTTATGCACAAGTAGCTTTGTACAATGAAGATATAACTATTTGTGATTCCATTGATCTTAACGACATACCAGGGAGAGATTCATGTTATATTGACTTTGTTTTACAAAAGGAAGATGCAAGTTATTGCTACAAATCGTCAGTTGATGCTATAAGAAACGAGTGTTTAAATTTGTTTAATATTTGTAGTAAAACTTCTGATTGGTGTGGTAGAAAATTAAAGACAATATCAAACTAATTTAATTTTTAATTATCTAAAAAACAAAAAGACGGATGCGAAAGCATCAGTCTTTTTATCTATATTAAATTTTTTAGTAACCAAACAGATGTGCGAAGAATAAACCAATTCCAGCAAAAAATCCTTGATGCTCCGCTTTTGTTCCTGCTACTTTAGCTTGGTCAATGACAGTAGCTGCAACTACAGCATTTCCATTCACTGTACCTTGGACAACAATGTTATCACCCACAGCTACATTTGAAACTAAAATAGTATTTGAACCCTGCAAGATTTTTGCATTTGTCGTGTCAATCGTATAAGTGACATTACTTTTGTTTGTAACTGTTAGAGTTGTACCATTTATGGCTGTTACAGTTCCAGCAACAATCGGTTGTCCATTACCTGTGAAAGTAGGAGGTTTTTGATTGTTTTTATTTTCTGTCTTACTAAAGTCGCCTCTTTCTTTCCTCATCATAATTCCATCGCGAATATTTGTAGCGACAAGGTTTGTCCCAGTTAAGGTACCTTGCGCAACGATTGTGTCACCGACAACTATACTTGCAATAGTGCCTGCAACATTATTTTTCACGATTGTCGCATTAGTCGCATCTACCGTGTAAGTGACAGTGACAGGGGCCACGGTTGTATTCATTTTAGAACTCTGCGTTTTGGTCACAGTGATAATATTGCCATTTACAGCAGAAACTGTGCCATATACAGCGGGCTTCATTATAGGTTTATTTATTTTCCCTATACCTAGCACACGACCACGTACCATACCACCAATACTAATGTCGTTGGATTGGTCTGTTGATACACTATTGTCAGCAAAAGCAGGAACTGCTGTCGCTAGAGTTGCTAATATGGCCAAAGCCATGAAACTATAGATATATTTTTTATTTTTCATATTTTTTTATTCAATCTAATAGAACTGCCTACCAGATTAATTAGCTTATAACTTGATTAATTTTTAGTTAATTATTGATAATAAACTACAGAATACGACTTATTCTGCATATTAGATATATACGTTGTTTTTCTAAAAATGGTGCATTAAAAATTTTGAATAAAATAGATGTGGGAGTATAATTATAATAATGGAACCTGATAAAAAATTAGAGTGGACAGCGTTAGAGTACGAAGAAAAAGAACGTGGCAACGATTGGTTTTGGGCTCTCGGCGTCATTATCGTAGCTTCATCAGTCGCTTCTTTTATTTACGGTAACTTTTTTTTCGGTTTATTTTTAATTGTTGGCGGAATATTGCTCACAATCTTTGCAATTAAAAAACCTGACTTAGTTTTTTATGAATTAAATGAGCGTGGTTTAAAAATCCGAAATCGTCTCTTCCCCTACGGGAACATAAAATCTTTTTGGGTAAAAAAGGAAGGAGAAAAACCAACCCTCTTTATAAAATCAGAAAGATTGTTCATGCCAATAATTTCAATGCCGATAAATCAAAATCAGACAGAAGAAATAAAAACTATAATGCTCTCAAATAATGTTCCGGAAGAAGAAATGAAGGAACACGTCTCTGAAAAAATAATGGAGTCTTTGGGTTTCTAGTTTGAATTTTTTAGTAAAAACTGCTAATGTTTGATTGTCTTGCCCTCGTCGTTCAATGGATAGGACGTAACTTTGCGGAAGTTATGATGTAGGTTCGATTCCTACCGAGGGCACATTTTTATAATCCTCATGATAATTTCATGTTAAACTTATAATATGGAATTTATTGATAAAAGTGATGAGGAAATAATCGCCTTATATCAAAATGGAGAAGA
>JAKALG010000019.1 GCA_021813235.1 bacterium | reverse complement strand
AGCGCAAGCAAAGAAAGAAGGCATGATGACTATCTTAGAAGACGGAGTCTTTCAAGCAGCTATAGGAAATACGACCCTAGAAGAAGTTTTTCGTGTAGTGTCAGAATAGTTTTAATAATTAAATACGTATATGCTTTTTTCTTATAAAGCAAAATTAAAAAGTGGAGAAATTTTTGAAAGCACGATGGAAGCAGCAGATCGTTTTTCTCTTTCTCGTGAAATAAAATCTCGTGGGAATATTCCCATTTCCATAACAGAAAAAAAAGATAAGTCTTTTGACTTTTCTAGTTTATTTGGGAGAATTTTTTCAAGAGTAAAAACTGAAGAGTTAATTATTTTTACTAAAAATCTAAGTGGCATGGTTAAGGCTGGGCTCTCTCTCTATAGAGCGTTACTGGTTCTTAAAAAGCAAACGAAAAATGTCACTTTTGGTAAGATTTTAATTTCACTAAATAATGAGATAAATGCAGGAGGGACACTTTCTTCGGGACTCTCAAAATATCCAAATGTTTTTTCCAAACTTTTTGTTTCTATGACGCGAGCTGGAGAAGAATCTGGAGATTTAGCCGGAGCTCTTTCTCAAATTGGTCTCAATTTAGAAAAATCTCATACCTTGACTAAAAGAATTGAGGGGGCGCTCATTTATCCGGGGCTCATTCTCTCGGCCATGGTCTTGATAGGTGTTTTAATGTTTGCTTTTGTTGTGCCGACTCTTGCAAGCACTTTCAGCGAGCTTGGCGTTAGCTTGCCTGCTTCTACAAAGGTCATAATCTCTTTAGGTAACTTTTTCTCTCAGTATTTATTTTTATCTTTTGTTTTAATAATATTTTCTGTATTGGGAATAATTGCACTTCTCCGTGCAAATTTCATGACTAAATACGTTGATTTTGTGCTTATCAGACTTCCTGTCGTAGGTAATTTATCTAGAGAATTAAATACTGCTCGTACCACTCGCACGATGTCCTCATTATTACTCTCTGGAGTTTCTATCACTCGGGCGATAGAAATAACAGAAGATGTGGTGCAAAATGTTTATTATAAAAAAGTTTTAAGAAATGCCAAAGAAGAAATAGAAAAAGGTGCTCCATTCTCTAAAGCTTTTGAAGAAAATCCGCATCTCTTTCCAGTGATGATGACAGAGATGGTGGAAGTAGGGGAAGAGACTGGTAAGCTCTCAGATATGTTGGTGGAAGTTGCTGAATTTTACGAAGGAGAAATAGAAGATAAAACAAAAAATCTTTCTACTATCATTGAACCAGTACTGATGATAATTATCGGCGCAGCTGTCGGCTTCTTTGCTATCTCCATGATTTCACCTCTCTACTCAATTTTGAATAATATAAAATAATTATTGACTTTTGTTCCAAAAAGTGCTATACTTATAAGGTTAAATAAGAAACTCTTATTTAATAAGAGCTAGTAGCTCTTTGACATAATTTTAGAATAAGTTAAATTCATAAGGAGAGGTTATGAAAAACGTTATGCAACTGGAAACAGTAAAGCACGTTACCAACAGACAAGGCGTGCAATTAGCAAATCTCGCTCGAAAGAGTGAGGTTCCAAGAGAGAAATTCGCTGAATTTCTAAAAGACAACATGAGAATTGAAAAATTCTTTTGTGAATTAAGAAATGGTGATGGTTGGCCCGAAAAAATTCAGAATCTTAAACTTGAAGCTGAAAAAATTGGTGCTCGTATTTTTGTCACAGAGTTGTCGGTAGATTATACAAAATCTCACAACGAATCAGCGATGTTGGGAGGTCCTCAAACAGGTTCTGATTATAATGTTCTTAAAGTTGGTAATCTTTATCAGCCGGAGAATAAGATAATCAATGAAACAATTATTTTACTCAATTGGCCGAATGGTGACGGAAGCTATCAAAAAGCAGTTGAATGGGGTCTTTCAAATGGCCTTCGTAAAACGACACCGCACGTACCGTTTACTGTTGGAGAAAAATATCCAAAGTTCAACTATGAAATTGGATCAAATCCATCTTATGTTGTTGAAACAACTGGATGTTCGTTCCTCGGCTATGCCAATGCGTGTTCTTTGTTTTGGAACGATGCGGAGCGCAAGTCTGTCCTCTTTTGGCGGAGCAACTTTGGCGGCAGTAACGATTGGTTTGCCTTCCGCAATTAATACTTGGGACTTGTTCACTCGGATATCTTTTGATCCTTTGAGTTTTTGTCCTTTGTTCACATTAAAAAAGTTTTGAAGATTTTACAAATCTTCCCCCTGTACAAAAAAGTACAGGGTGTTTTTATTTATGTTAAACTAAATATGGTAGTAAGTGAATATGTGGAAGATTAAGGTTTTCTGCTACCGAAACTAGTATCCATACATTGAGAGTATTTGCGATTATTATTTCAAATAGGGTGGTGTATGTAGACACTTCATAAAAAAAGAAGATACTTGGTGTAGAGTGTTGAGTGATTATTATCACAAATAATATACAACCTTAAGAGTAGTATTCAAGAGGTGGTGAAGTCGATGATATTCTATACATTTCGTTCAACGGCAATGCCAATGCGTGTTATATGTATTGGAACGATGCGAAGCGCAAGTCTAACCTCAATTGGCAGAGCAACTTTGGCAACAGTAACGATTGGTTTGCCTTCCGCAATAATTTTCATTTCTCTCCTACTTTTTTGCGGGAGAGTTTTGTTTTGTAATCTGTCCACTCCAGCCACCAAGCATTCTGCCTATTTCATCTATTTGTATAGATAGAGCAATATACTTTTTGTTATCTAGAGATTTAGTTTCCCATAAGATTATAAGTAAGATTTTCAATGTATCCACTTTTCTAATCGCTAATCTAACCCAAGGATGTTTTTCTTCTTTAGATAAAAAACTAGCAACAGAAATTGCTTCTATAATTTCAATAAACATTACGTCAATCTTTTGCCCCAGTGAGTACTTATGTATTTTAGGTAAAGTTTGATAAAAAGTAATCCAAACCAGATAACAGTTTTTCACTTTTGCCATTAGTGGCAAAAGTGAGGGGGGGGGGTAAAATGGTTAATATGGTTCGAATTCAATTTATTCATACATATAAATATATCATTTCTATTGAAAACTTGCTTCTTGCTTGGAAAGAATTTTTGAATGGTAAAAAATCTCGCAAAGATGTTTTATATTTTGAAAGGAACTTAATGACAAATATTTTTGAACTTCACAAAGAATTAAAAAATAAAACCTACAAACACAGTGCTTACGAAGCCTTTAAGATAAACGACCCAAAACCAAGAGATATACACAAAGCAAAAGTGCGAGACAGGCTACTCCATCACGCAATATACAGAATATTATATCCATATTTTGATAAGAAATTTATTTATGATTCGTATTCCTGTCGTGCGGGAAAGGGAACACATAAAGCAATATATAGATTTGAAAGTTTTGTAAGAAAAGTAAGTAAAAATAATACTAAAACATGTTGGGTTTTAAAGTGCGATATTAAAAAATTCTTTGCGAACATAGACCACAATATCCTAAAAGAAATATTGTCAAAGTGTCTCTTTGACACAGACACTTTATGGCTTTTAGGAGAAATAATAGACAGTTTTTATATAAATACACATATTAACCATGGTGTATATATGCAAAGTGACACACTTTCTGCCATAGCAGAGAACGTGTCACTCAAAGGCTTACCACTTGGTAATTTAACTTCTCAACTTTTGGTAAATATTTATATGAATGAATTTGACCAATTTGTAAAACATAAATTAAAAGTGAAATATTATATTCGCTATGCTGATGATTTTGTTGTTCTTTCAGAGAATAAAGAATATTTAGAAAGTATTTTAGGAGAAATGAAAGAGTTTTTAAAAACTAAATTAAAATTAAATATGCATCCAGATAAAGTATTTATTAAAACCATCTTTTCTGGCGTTGATTTCTTGGGTTGGGTGCATTTCCCAAAATATAGAGTCTTACGGACAGCTACGAAAAAAAGGATGTTTAGAAATGTTAACAAAAACTCTAAGCCTAACGCAATACAGTCGTATTTGGGGATGCTTTCGCATGGGAATGCTTATAAATTGAGTAATTTGATAGAGAAAAATTTACTTTAGTGATATTATTATAGAGTAATGAATAATTTTAATCAGCGAGGAATGACCTTAATAGAAATACTGGTAGTGATTTCTATTTTAGGCATCATAGTTACAGTTGCTCTTCCTCAATTTTCAAAAATTAAAGAAAATCAAGTGCTCAAGAATACAGTAGAAGATGTCACTTCCGCTTTGCACACTGCGCAAGCTCAAAGTTTAGCCTCAGTTGATTCTTTGGAATATGGCATTCACTTTCAAGCGGATCAAGTTATTATTTTTAAAGGAAAAGTTTTTTCCGTAGATGCACAGGATAATAAAGTTATAAATATAATCTCTCCGGCTAGTATTTCAGATGTCACCTTAGGAGGAGCTAGTTCCACTACGGGAGACATTTATTTTGAACGTCTCTCCGGAATGCCTAACAAGACTGGCACGATCACTGTCACCATCCCATCTCTTTCAAAAATTATTACGATTTCTGCCACTGGCGCAGTGAGTGTGAACTAAATAAATTACGAATTAATAATTACGAATTATAAATTTTAAAAATGAGAAAGAAATCAAAAAATGCAGGTTTCTTAACAGTTGAAGTGATAGTCGCTGTCTCTATTATTGTCGTTTCTGTTCTCGCGGCTATGTCTGTCACTCAAAAATCTATTTCTGTTTCTCGCCAATCTCTGCATGTTTCGCAAGCCTCTTTCCTTTTAGAAGAGGGGGCAGAAGTGGTGCGTATAGTTAGGGATAATTCTTGGAGTAATATTTCTGCATTGAATACTAACACTACTTATTATCCTACTTTTTCTGGAGGAGCCTGGACTCTTTCCACTACGCCTTCCATGGTAGGAGCTTTTACTCGCACAGTAAACATAGCAAATGTTAATCGTAGTGTTGCCACAGACGACATTGCAGAAACTGGTAATGACGATGCAGGAACGAAGCTTATTACCGTCACCGTATCTTGGACAGAAGGAGGAACAGTCATAAACAAGACAATGTCTTTTCATATAATGAATATCTTTTCATAATTAAAATAAATGAAAATTACGAAAATAAAAATTAAAAATCAAAGAGGGGGTTATGTACTTTTAGAAACTATTTTTTATATCGCTCTTTTTGCTATCCTTTCTATTGCAGTCATTGATGCGCTAGCGACAATGACTAAATCTTTCAAAGAAACAACTATCCAAGCCGAACTCATGCAAGGTGGAGATATAATGGAAAGAATTTCTAGAGAGATTAGACAAGCCTCTAGTGTCAATTCTATAAGTACTAATGATCTAAAATTAAGCAGTGTTAGCAGTGTCGGCGTGAATAAAACAATAGAATTTTTGCTCTCCGGTTCCGATATACAGCTTTTAGAAAATGGTTCTTTTGTAGCGAATTTAAATACACAAAATTTAACAGTTGTCTCTCTCACTTTCACACAGATAAATACGGTCAAAGGAGTGGCTGTAAAAGTTTTTTTGAGAGTAATGTCTAAACACGATACATCCGAACGTGAGCAAGATTTTTATGACACAGTCGTTCTGCGTGGAAGTTATTAATTATATAAAAATGCAAAAACATAAAAAAAGAAAAATTAATAATCAGTCTGGGGCAGCAATGTTGATATCCATTATCTTTTTCCTTTTTATTTCCTTGGCTATCATTGCTGGACTAGTTTCGCCATCTGTTCGTGAATTTAAAAACGCTAGCATGAGTTTAAATTCTAAGAGGGCGCTTTTCTTGGCTGAGTCGGGGAGTGAGGATGCTTATTATAGAATAATTAAGAATAAAACGATTGAAAATACCGAAGTAATAACTCTTGATTCTAATACAGCTACGACAACGATTGAGTCTTTAGGGGATGGAGGAAAACAAATTTCTTCTTTAGGAGATGTTTCTTCTTATCAAAGACAAGTTGCTATATCTCTCTCTACGGGCTCAGTAGTTTCATTCACTTATGGTGCACAAATAGGAGAAGGCGGTTTGTCTCTCTCTAGTGGAACGATTGATGGTAGTGTCTACTCAAATGGCCCGATTGTAGCGGATTCTTCTAGTGGTAATCTTATTACTGGTTCTGCAGTTTCTGCTAACAATAAAAGTGGAGTGGAAGGTCTAATTTCTGGTGCTGATCAAAATAATTTGTTTAACATTGGTAGTACTTCTTCAGACACTGCACAAGCGCATACTGTTAATTATGTAAATGCTACTGGAAATATATTTTGCCAGATTGGTATTGATAATAGTTCTGCTTGTCTCTCACAAGGCGATCCATCTTATAGAGATTTGCCGATCACAGATGCGAAAATTACAGAGTGGAAAGAAGATGCAGAAGCAGGAGGTGTTCGTAATGGTAATTATTCTGTTGGTTATGCCGGTGCAACCATAGGTCCTAAAAAAATTATTGGCAATTTGACTGTTTCTGGGGGAGGAATTTTAGTAGTCACAGGTACATTATGGGTGACGGGCAGTGTTAGTCTCTCTGGAGGTAGCACGATAATGCTTGATCCAAGTTATGGCTCGAGTGATGGATTGATTGTCGCTGATGGCACTATCTCTCTTGGTGGTGGAGGATTTGCCACTGGTTCAGGAACAGATGGTAGCTTTATTATGTTGCTTTCAACTAGCAATAAAAGCACTGCAGTGACGATTTCTGGTGGATCTGGGGCTACTATAGCGTATGCTCCTTTTGGCACTATTAATATTAAAGGCGGAGCTTCTATCAACGAAGCAAGTGGTTACAAAATATTAATATCTGGTGACTCGAAAATCACCTATGATCCAAATCTTATGAGTAATAGTTTCTATAATGGGTCTTCTGGCTTATGGGCGCTTCAAAAATGGGGAGAGAAGTAGAATTATGATATAATTGTGAGATGTCTAAGAAGATAGTCATAGGTAATTGGAAAATGAATCCGCTTTCTTTAAAAGAGGCGGAGAAGTTGTTTACTGATATTAGTAAATCTATTTCAGATATAAGAAAAACAGGAATTGTAATTTGTCCACCTTTTTTGTATTTAGAAAAATTAAAAAAAATTTCTAAAAAAATATCACTTGGAGCTCAAGATTCTTTTTGGGGCAACATTGGTGCTTTCACAGGAGAGGTGTCGGGGGAGATGCTTTATAACATTGGAGTAAGATATGTGATATTAGGACATTCAGAAAGACGTGCAATGGGAGAAAAGAATAACGATATAAATAGAAAAATAAAAGGGGCCCTAGGAGCAGGGCTCTCTCCTATCCTTTGTGTTGGAGAAGGTGTGCGTGACGAAAATCATGAATATTTAAATTTTGTAAAAATGCAGACGGAGGAATGTTTAAACGGAGTTTCTAAAGATTCTATTTCCAAAATAGTCATTGCTTATGAACCAGTCTGGGCCATAGGTAAAGGTGCTCACCCAGCTACGCCAGAAGAGTTTAGAGAAATGAGTATTTTTATTAGAAAAATATTAAGTGATAAATTTGGGGTGGAGAATGCTTCAAAAACGAGAATAATTTATGGTGGTTCAGTTGATGAGAAGAATGCTCTAAGCTTTATAAAGGAAGGGAAGGCCGAAGGGTTTCTTCCTGGGAGAGCCAGTTTAGATTTTAAAAAGTTTTCACAAATAATAAAAATATGCGAAGCATCAGAGAAATAAAAAATTTAAAAAACAAAGTGATACTTTTACGTGCTGGTTTTGATGTGCCTATAAAAAATGGCAAAGTAGTCGATACAAGAAGAATAAAAGTGTTAATTCCAACAATAAAATACCTTATGAAAAAAGGTCCTTTGGTGATTTTGTCTCACCAAGGTAGGCCAAAAGGCAAAAGAGACATGACTCTTACTCTTAAACCTCTCATCCCGGTTTTAGAAAAATTATTAAAAAAGAAAATTAAATTTGCAGATTCTTGTATCGGTGAGGAAACAGAAAAAAAGGCAAAATCTTTGAAAAAAGGCGAAGTTCTTTTGCTCGAAAATTTACGTTTTAATCCTGGAGAAGAAAAAAACGATCAAAATTTTGCCAAAGAGCTCTCCAAACTCGGAGATATATATGTGGCAGATGCTTTTCCTGATGCACACAGAGAGCATGCTTCAATTGTAAGTATACCGAAATTTTTACCCGCCTATGTAGGTTTCCAATTAGAAAAAGAAATAAAATATTTATCACTAGTCTTGGAAAAAGCAAAACATCCATTTCTTTTAATTTTGGGTGGAGCAAAATTTGAAACGAAACTGCCTATTATTAAACGTTTTTTGAAAACGGTAGATAATATTTTTATCGGTGGGGCACTAGTTTCTCAGGTTTTAAAAGAAGAAGGATTTGAAACAGGCATTTCTTTAGTTGAAAATAAGAAATATAATTTGTCCGAAATTGTAAAAAATTCAAAAATAATGTTACCAATCGATCTTTTAATTTTTGATGGTGGAAAAGAACATGCTGTTTCTTTTAATGGAGTAACTAAGAATGGGAATATTGTTGATATTGGTTCTGAAACAATAAAAGAGCTAGAAGAAAAAATTAAAAAAGCAAAAATGATTTTGTGGAATGGTCCGTTGGGAGAAACAAGCGCTGGTTTTGATAAAGGAACAGAGAAAATAGTGAAAGCTGTCGCTAAAAGTAAAGCCATCTCTGTCGTTGGAGGAGGAGATACATTGGAAGTGATCTCTAAATTGAAATTAGAAAAAAAATTCACCTTCATTTCTACTGGAGGTGGGGCAACTTTAGATTTTCTTATTAATGGCACCTTGCCAGGAATCAAAGCGCTTCGATAATCTTTATAGCGATATCTGCCATCTCTCCTTCTTTATATTTTTTTGTAGGCCACTCTGAAAGTCCATCGTCTAAATAACGAGGAATTAAATGTATATGAAAATGTGGAACATCTTTTCCGCTGATAGCCACTTGCACATAATCACAATTCACGCCTTTTTTAATAGCGTTCATTAGTTTTTTAGTTAATTTGAAAATTCCGGATATTGTCTCATCATCTGCCTCTTGCATCCAGACGATGTGTTTTTTAGGAATTACTAAAATATGTCCATGGGAAACAGGCTCGATATCCATGAAAGATAAAAAATTCTCATCCCCATATATTTTTTTACAAGGTATTTCTCCTTTTACAATTTTACAAAAAATGCAGTCTTGCATAAGAATATTGTATCAAATTATGTTAAAATTGCACTTATGCATCAGTATTCTGAGCTCTTGAGAACAATTCTAGAAAAAAGAGGAATAAAAGACGCCAAAGAAGCAGATATTTTTTTGAATCCAGATTATGGGCGAGATTTACATGACCCTTTTTTGATGAAAGATATGGAGAAAGCTTGTGTGAAGCTTTTTGAAGTAATAGAAAATAAAGAAAGAGTGGTTATCTATGCCGACTATGATTGTGATGGTATACCAGGGGCAGTAATATTGGAAGATTTATTTAAAAAAATTAATTTTACAAACTACGAGATTTATATACCTGGTAGAAATTATGAAGGTTACGGGCTAAATCTCTCTGCAATAGAACAATTTGTAAAAAAAGGAGTAAAACTTTTGATAACCATTGATCTTGGGATTACAGCTGTCGCCGAGATAGCACAGGCGGAAGTGGATGGCATAGATGTGATTGTTACGGATCACCATTTACCTCATGCAACGTTGCCGAAGGCTTATGCGATTTTAAATCCGAAGATAGACAATTATCCTGAAAAAATATTGTGTGGAGCAGGAGTGGTGTTTAAATTTGTAGAAGGATTTGTAAAAAAGTATGGCGAATATTACAAAATAAATGAAGGTTGGGAAAAGTGGTTGCTAGATATGGCAGGGCTTGCTACTCTTTCAGATTTGGTTCCGCTTTTGGGAGAAAATAGAGCTATTGCTTATTATGGGATGAAAGTCTTAAGGAAGTCTCCGCGTCCTGGCTTGCAAAAACTTCTTAGTAAAATGAAAATTGACCAGAAATATCTTTCAGAAGATGACATTGGTTTTATGGTGACGCCACGGCTCAATGCTGCTTCACGTATAGACGACCCAATGAGAGCTTATGAACTTCTTTCTACAAATGATGAAATAAAAGCGGGAACAATTGCAGATCACTTATCAAAAATAAACGATGACAGAAAAACAATGGTGACTTCTATAATGCGGGAAGTAAATAAAAAATTTGAGAAACGCGAAATAAGAGAGGTAATTGTCATAGGAAATCCAGAATGGCGTGTAGGCGTACTAGGGCTTATCGCAGGCAAAATATCAGATGAACACAAAAGGCCTGTGTTTGTCTGGGGAAAAGATGAAAATGATTCAATAAAAGGCTCTTGTCGTTCTGATGGTTCAGTCTCTTTGGTTGAGTTGATGACAGAAACTAGTGAATTTTTTACAGAATTTGGCGGGCATGAATTTGCAGGTGGTTTCACTGTCAGTGGAGAGAAAATTCATTTTCTAGAAGAGGCCCTTTCTAAATCTTTTCATAAAGTAAAGAGAGAAAAAAAAGATGGAGAAATTATTTATGATATAAAAACTGACTTAAGTGCTGTAAATATGAAAAATTGGCGTGAAGTAGAAAAAATGGCTCCTTTCGGACTCGCTAATCCTAAACCGATTTTTCTTTTTGAAAATGTGAAGATAGAAAATATTAAAAAATTTGGCAAAAATGGTTCCGGTGAGCATTTGGAGATTACTTTTTCCGATTCTGACAAAAATAAAGTGAAAGCAATTTCTTTCTTTTCAAACAAT
>JAKALG010000161.1 GCA_021813235.1 bacterium | reverse complement strand
AACGATTGGCGTAAAAGCCATTATAAACGATACAGACCCAGACTTTGAAAAACAACAATCCAGCCCTTCATCTTGAATTTTTCCCAATGCTTGTAGGATAGCCTATCCGTGCAATGCGTGGGTGGGGCTATCGGTTAAGTCTGCTTTAGTTGACATAGCTCCTTTCTTGTGTTGTTGTAGATTTACTGCAAGTGTGACTGAAACGGGATGATTGCCGTAGCGGGGGCTTCGGAGAGATACTACCACCTGAGACGTGATTAAGGCTTGTGGCTTCCGCTCAAAGCTGGACTAAGAAAGAGAAGGAATAGTGACAAAGAAAAAATACTCCATTCGATATACAGCCCAAGATAAACAGTTTGCACAATTATTAAATGCAATCGCCGTATGGCAGAGAAAGCAAAAACGATTAAAGCTAAAGTAAATGCCCACAACGAGTATCCCTAAAACCAAAGTTCCAACCAAGAACACCCGATGCAACGGACTGAGCGACTGTTACGGTCGGGCTACGGGAGAATTAGACGTTAGCGTGGGCGACAGGATTCAACGGAGACAGCTTTGTGATAAGTGTCGGAAGTGGCTTAAGAAGTGCGAATCTTCAACGAGATGGTATAGAAAATCACGGGCTGAATTTTTTAACGGGACACAGGATTAAGGAGAATTTATGGCAACGAAAGAGGAAATGGACGAGCGGGCATTACAAGAAGCCTATGCAAAAATAGGTGATGATACGATTAGAAACTATTCAACACAGGGTATATTCCGTGTCGCCTTCCTCGCAGGGCTGGAGAGCGCAGAAACAATGGGTAAGTTACAGCTTAAAATTGATGATTGGCAGGAAAAAACTTTTCCCCATGCTACTGCATTATCTAAAATGAGCCATCTCACCAAAGAGATTATCGAATTAAATAAGTCTTTGATAAATAGGGATGGTATCGGCTCTGAGTTGGCAGATTGCCAGCATCTTCTTTTTGGAATAGCAAGCAAATGTGGTTTAAACTTAGAAGAGGAAACACGCAAGAAATTTGAAATAAATAAACAGCGGAGGTGGGGAAAGCCAGATAAAAACGGCGTAGTTGAACACATTGATTCCGCCAAGCCATAGGAGAGAACAAATGACCGAACCTGAGAAGGCTGAACTTTTATCACGCAAAATGCCTGCATCCAATGCCCCGATAATTCAATGTTTAATTTGCGACAAAGAAAAGCCCGACACCGAGCGTGGATTTATGGGTATCCCAATTTGTGAGGACTGTTTCCAAGAACAAAGGGCAACGGGAACACCGATACGTGAAATTGATTTTGAATAGGAGAGAATAAATGAAATATACGGTAGGTAGGATTTATAACCAATACCTTGACGAATATAAATACGCCATATTATTAACCGATGATAACGGGGATGTATTTGACCCCACCAAAGACCAAGCCGAATCCGCCTGTGCCATCTTAAATGGTAGGGGCGGCATAGAACTAACCTCGTCTGCTCCATATCTTGCAGGATTTGACGTTGGATATGAAGAAGCAAAAGAAAAATTCGGAGGTATAAAATGAGCGAAATACGAAGATATACCATTTATGCAATAAAAGAAAAACCCTCTGAATGGGCACAACCAGATGGCGAATGGGTCAAATACACCGACCACCTCGCCGCAATCGAAGCCCTGAAAGCCTCGTATGAAGCCGTGCCGGTGAGCATGAGAGAGCATGCGGAAGCGATAGTTAAAGAACTTAATGACTCTATGAACCCAGATGGAGTTACCAACTCAATTATGATTCGCATTATTGAATCCTATCTCAATGAACGCTTTATAGGAATAGCAGAGAAAGGCGATGCGAAAACGAAGCCGTAAAAGCCTTGTAAGAGAATTAGATAACGTATTTTCTTTGTTTGTTCGCACAAGGGATAGACGTTGTGTTACCTGTGGCTCTCAGTCTAATCTTACCTGTGGACATCTGTTCTCACGCATTGCTTATTCTACAAGATGGAGAGAGGATAACTGTTTCGCTCAGTGTTTATCCTGTAATCTTAGACATGAATACGACCCCTATCCGTTTATGAATTATTACTTAAGGCGATTCGGACAGGATAAATTAGACCAGCTTCACAGAGATTATTCAACCATACGGAAGTTTTCTAACTCAGAATTACAAGAACTTATTAACGAATATAAATTAAAGGAGTAAGCCCATGCTTAATCCCAAAGTAATAGAATTTGAAGCCGACCTCTTTTTGAAACACTCCGACTTTTTGTTTAAACAAATACTGTCAATCGAAGAAAAACTTCTCGAATTTGGTTATTATATAAATAGACACCAAGATGGGACGGTTGATATTAAAAAAATATAATCGAAGGAGCAATCCAAATGATAAATGATTTAACCATTCAAGAAATTCTCATCGCAGAAACGTGTTGTGTCTGTGGGGAGGTTTTTGGTATAACGAGTGGCATAAAAAATTCGCTACTTGAATCTCATGATTGGTTTTATTGCCCACGTGGACATAAACAGTATTATACGGGCGAGAATAAAGATGAACAA
>JAKALG010000160.1 GCA_021813235.1 bacterium | reverse complement strand
GTAGGTAAAAAACTTTGCAATACAGAAATAATATTGAAACAGTTTAAAAACAAAAAGGAGTACGAAAAATTTGTTCTTTCTTCATTAGAGGATATAGAATTAAGGAAGGAAATGTTAAAAGAATTAGAAAACTAGTACTTGTACATCCACTTGGACATCGGATGTCCAAGTGGTTAAAACTCAAAAAGTGAAGTCTTAGTTTCTATGAGGAAAGCAGAATAAGCAGAGTAAGCGTTTCCTGTCATTTCATTTGCATCGTTTATCAATTTTACTGTTTTATTAAATAAGTCTGTCGTGCTATGAGCAAAAGTGTTAAAAGAATTGGAAAATGTTTTACTCATATCTAGAACAAGAAAAGAGGGAGAGAGAGAAGAAGTTCTATGACTGAATTGTGGAGACCTGGTAGAGACAGGTAATTTACGAGAAAAAGTATTGGAAGCAAGGGAAAAATCTTTAGTAGAGAAAGAATAGAGAGAGTTTAAAACAGAAGCGCGAGTATTTATCATAGAAGAAGAAAGAGAATTGTAAGTGTTTATCGCTAAATCGCTCGTTCCTATATATAGACCTGCGAGTCCGGAAGAAACGTCATTAGTAAAATCTGCCAAAGTAGAATAGACGCTATTTGTAATGCTTGCGATGCCAGAAGAAACATCACTTGTAAAGTTTGTGAAAGTTGAATATGTTTTGCCAGAAAGACTTGAGAGGGAAGAAGAGAAGAATCCATTTGAAACATAAGCAAAAGTTAAAGACGAGTTATTGAAAATATAAGCAAGACTTAAAGAAGCGCTATTTGAGATATAAGCGAGGCTTAAAGATAAATTATTTGAAATACTGCTGATTATTTTGCCAGGCTTAATGGGAATATTTATTGGAACGAAACTTGGACCTTCCTCTCCTTTAGCAGGAAATGTTGTACTGAAAGTTGGGCCAGTACTTTCTTTATTCCAAGTCATACGCAAACAAGAAGATTCTTTACAATTAAATTTTATCCATCCGCCGAGAGGACCCGATGCCCATGCCCAGCCACTCCATTCTCCAGTGAAAGGATCTATTTTTAATTCTTGTCCCGTCACTCCGAAATTGATAGCGCCAGACTTTTCACTCCAAGCTATTCCTTTTAAAAGTCCCGTTTCAGGATCTGAAATATAAACTCCTCCCGGAGCGGAATCAAAAGTAACCCAGCCCAGCTCTTTGCTCCAAGCTTTTCCCACGACATATTTTTCTTTTTCTATGGAAAGAGGGGAGCTATCGTTATTATTGAAATCGATAATAGCTGGTTTGGGATTTTCACAAGTCGGGTCTTTGCAAACCTTGATTTTGTTTTCTGCGGATTTATCTAAAGTAGCATTTGGTACAGTTGTTGTCTCAGCAAAAATTAAAGACACAGGAAACACAAAAAATACACTTACGATAAGAAGAATAAAAAACAATTGATTAATTTTTAATATATTATTTCTCTGTGTTTTTTGTGTAGTCATTTTTTTATAATGTTAATTTATAATAGTTTTTTAAAAAAGTGTGCAAAGCTCGGTTTTGACACTTTTAAGGGGTTGGTGCTGGCTCAGTTGGTGAGGTGGTGGTCGTTGTCGTTGTTGTACTTGTAGTGGTTGGCGTGCTTGTCGTTGTGTCCGTCGTTGTGGTAGTCGGTGTTGTTGTACTTGTAGTGGTTGGCGTGCTTGTCGTTGTCGTCGTAGAAGAAGTATTGGTCGTTGTTTGAGGTGACACTCCTGTGCCTACTATCACTGTTCTTTTTACTTCCACTGCAGAATTACCAGCTGTGTCTTTTGCGTTATAAGTAATTGTATAAGTGCCATCTTTTAATGTATCTACTGAACCGCTGATTATAATAGCAATTTCAGTATTAACACTACCTGCTTGTGCAGGCAGGTCTGTTGCTGTTGCTCCAGCTTCTACATAAGTGTCTCCGACCTTTAGGTTGATTATTGCTTCACCGTTTAGAGTAATGACAGGAGGGATGGTGTCGATGTTTGTTGTAGTTGTTGTAGTTGTTGAAGAGGGATTTGTGGTTGTAGTTGTTGAATCTATTATTGTACATTCCCCAGCAGTTGTCTTTGTCACTCCATTTGCTACAGAGAGACAATATGGGTCACCCGTCACTTCATCATACAAAGTGATACCGGTGCGTTTCGTTGGGCTACCTATTTTTAATGTATCTACAACAAGTGCTTTCATATAAGCTATGCCACTTTCTACGCTTGTTAAAACATCAGTAAAGAAAGCACTAGCATATTGGCCGAATGAGGTAGGTGGAGTTCCTATTTGAGTCGTTAAATTATTTATCTTCAGATCTAATTCTTGGATTGCTTTGATTGCATATGGCATAAGTGGAGCATAAGAGAGAGATTTAAAACCGGTAGTAGCATCTGTAAATACCATTTCAGGGAAAACTTTTTCAAAATCTTGAGCGATAAACCCAGCTATCAATGGGTCATTTTCGTTTTGCCAATTGTAATGGTACATTACAGGATTTAATTTTAATAATTTTGAGAGAGCGCTGATGTTTGTCGTATCTGTTGTAGTATTTGTATTAGTTGTATCATTTA